>DATACF010000336.1:0-4669 GCA_036259235.1 Longimicrobium sp.
GTCGCCGACGCCGGTGTCGTCGGTGACCTGCGTCCACCGGCGCGGCGCCCACGCCCACCCCTCGCGCAGGCCCGCCACGCGGAAGGGGCGGGCGCGCCCGGGGCCGGCCTCGTCCAACGGGAGGACGAGGTCGGGAGTCAGGTGCATCATCACGCTCGTCTCCAGCTCCCCCGCGTGGTCGCCCGGCTCGGCGAAGAAGGGGCGCGGGTCGACGCACCGCCACCAGTCGAGGGTGCAGACGAAGAGGCCGACCTTCGGCTGGAGCTCGCGGAGGATGGGGCGGAAGTCGTTGCCGCCGTGGGCGTTGACGATCGCCAGCTTGCCGATCCCCTGCCCGGCCAGCGAATGCGCCAGGTCGGCGAGGACGGCGGCCTGGGTGCTCGGGTTCAGGTTGAGGCAGAAGGGGATGTCGAGCTGCCCCGTCTGCACGCCGAAGGGGACGGCGGGGAGGACGGCGACCTTCGCCCCCACCGTCCACGCCCGCCGCGCGGCCTCGGCGGCGACGGCCTCGGCCTGGACCACGTCGGTGGCGTACGGGAGGTGGAGGTTGTGCGCCTCCGTGGCCCCCCAGGGGAGGACGGCCACCTCGTAGCGCGTCTCCCGCACCGTCTTCCACGTCGTCTCCGCCAGCACCCAGGGCCGTCCCACCATGCGCACGCTCCGTCGAGAGGGGAAATGCGGTCGCCCGGCGCGCCCGCCTACATCCGCCGGTCGCGCGGGAGGTGGAACCAGGTGTGGCCGCAGACCAGGCAGAGCCGCGCGGTCGGCGTCCACGTGAGGGCGCCGCACGCCGGGCAGTGGTTCAGGTACACCTCGGCCGGGTGGTCGCGGAGGATGCGCCGGGCGACGCGCGCACGGAAGGCGTCCCACCCCTCCCGCGCCTCGACGATCACCTCCGGGTCGCGCGAGATCCAGTGGCGCGACGCCTTCCGCTCCATCTCCTCCGGGTCGTACGTCAGCCCCGGGGGCGGGGGCGCGCCGTTCGCCTCGAAGAGCGCGGTCAGGTGCCGGTGGACGGCCCGCTCGCGCTCCGTCATCAGGTGCGGGTAGTGCTGGAACACGTACCGCTCCAGCGTCGTCGTCCCCGGGGGCCCCTCCGGCTCCGGCTCCGCCTCCGGCACGGACGCGAGGAACGCCTCGACCTCGGCGTCGGAGCGGAGGACGACGGCGCGCTGGTCGGGGCGGAGGGCGGCGAGCTTCGTCAGGACGCCGGGGCGGCGGTTCCTGGGATAGTTCCAGATCCAGCGTAGGAACTCGAGATCCAGCTTCTCGTCGCACCCTTCCGGCACGTCCGGCCGCGACCGGCGGTGGAAGCGGACGCGGCGCTTCACCACCCGCCAGAGGCAGACCGCGCGGGGAAAGTCGAGGAAGACCACCGTGTCGCACGCCGCCAGCCGCCGGTCGAGGGTGCCGCTGTAGTTGCCGTCCATGATCCAGCGGTCGCGCGCCGCGATCCCGTCGACGACGCGCGCCCACTCCTCCTTCGGCGTCTGCACCCACCCCGGCCGCCAGAACAGCGCGTCGAGGTGCACCAGCGGGAGCCCCGTGCGCGCCGCCAGCCGCGCCGCGAAGGTCGACTTCCCCGCCCCGCCGGAGCCGATCACCAGCACCCTGCGCATCGGCCTCACGCCCCCTCCCGCAGCAGCTCCGCCAGCCCCTCCGGGTAGAGGGGGACGCCCGCCGGGAGGGCGCCGACCTCCACCCAGACGCCCGGCACCGGGTCGCCCTCCGCCTCGCGCCCCACCAGGTCGTCGCGCCCGTACAGCGACGCGTCGGCCAGCGCGCCGTCGAAGACGAAGACGACCTCGTGCCCCGGGTGGCCGTCGTAGACGAAGAGGCTCTCCAGGACGCCCAGGAGGACGAGGTCCGCGAGCTCGGCGTCCAGCTCCTCGCGGAGCTCCCGCCGCACCGCGTCGGCCGCGCGCTCGCCGAACTCGACGGCGCCGCCGAAGGGGCGGAAGAAGCGCCGGCCGGCGGGGTCGGCCAGGTCCTGCACGAGGATGCGCCCCCCGCGCCGGCAGACGCAGAGGGCCTTCACGGCGACGCTCCGCGGAGGCGTCCAGCTCATGCGAGCTCCCGGTACCAGAGGAGCTGCGCCTCGCGCGGGAGGCCGGGGTAGGCGAAGCGGTGGATGGCGCCCAGCGCGCACCCCCGGCGGGCGTAGAATCGGCAGGCGGGGACGTTGACGGTCTGCGTCTCCACCTTCAGCCGCCGGCACCCGCGCGCCGCCGCCCACGCTTCCGCCGCCCGGAAGAGCGCGGCGCCGACGCCCCGCCCCCGCGCCTCCGGGGCCACGCGGAGGTCCCAGAGGACGGCCAGGTCGCGCCGCCCCTCCAGCATCTCCACCCCCGGCGTGTCGAACGCCACCGCCGCGCCGCCCACCCGCTCGCCCTCCATCCGCGCCACCAGGAGCCCCCACCGCGCGAGGTCGAAGCGCGCCGGCCACGAGAGCGGCCCCTCGCCATCCGCGTCGTAGTCCTTCACGTACGGCGGATCGGCGTCGCGCTCCGTCAGCACGAGCCCGCCGAGGCCGCCCTCCGCGGCCGCGGCGTCGAGGACGCGGCGGACCTCGAACGCGATCGGGACGCGCGCGTACGCCTCCAGCGTCGTGAACGGCTCCTCCGCGATCTCGATGCGCATCCCCAGGTCCCTGTCGTGATTCATCTTCCGCCAACGGCAAATCTCTCACAGGGGGCACAGGGGACACGGAGGAAGCTGCGTCCCCGCGCCGACTCCCCCCTGTGCCCCCTGTGTCCCCTGTGAGAGACCTCCCGGCGGAGTCTTCACCCGCGCGGAGGCGGAGGATCGTCGAGGGGAAACTCGAACATCACCGCCGGCGCCTCCGCCTCGACCCCGCCCCGCGAGGCGTAGAGGCGCATGGCGGCCGTGTTGTCTCGCTCGGTGAGCACCCAGGCCACCGAGCACCCCAGCCCGCGCGCCGCCTCCAGCAGCGCATCCACGACCGCCTTCCCCACCCCGCGGCCCTGGCAGCGGGGAGAGACGCCGACCTCGTTGATCCACATCTCCGGGCGCGGCTTGTCGGGGTGGACGTAGTGCACCCCCGACGCGAAGCCGACCACCACCCCGTCCTCCACCGCCACGGCCAGGTGATGTCGCGGGTCGGCGACGAACTCGGCCGCCGCCGCCGCGTCGACGGGGTCGTCGAAGACGTCGTCCGCCACCCGCGCCAGCACCCCCTCGTCGCCGCGCCGCAGGACCCGGATCTCGATGGGCATGTACGCCTGGTCAGTAGCAGTACGAGCGGTCGACGTAGCGCTTCCGCCCGCTGGCCGAGTAAGTGTAGCAGCCGCCCCGGGGGCCCGTGTAGTAGCCCGACGAGCCGCCCGAGCGGCGGCGCGAGCCCGTGGAAGCCGAGGCGCCCCCCGACGGGCGCGTACCGGACGGAGCCGCTTCGGCCGGGCGCGTCCGCGGGGCCGTGGACCGGACCAGGTCGCTGGCCCGGTAAACGTAGCCCTCGCGATCGCCCGAGGGGCTGTAGATCGGTGCCCAGCCGTTCTCGTCCTTGCGTCCGAGCCGGACGACCTCCCCGCGGCTCAGCGTCCGGACGAGCGCCGCGCTCCGGTCGGGCGCCTTGCGGACGTTCAGCGTCCCGTGGATATAAAGCCAGTCCGCCGTGTCCGCTTCCTGGATCACCCCACGGCTGGGCGAAGACGTCGGTCCCGCGCCGTGGAGCGAGCCCGAGGTCGAGCTTCCCGGAGAGGGCGGCGAAGGATCGTTGTCGAGGATCACCCCGCAGAACCCCAGGAAGAGCACCGCGAGACCCATGAGCACCACGGCCGCCCCGCACCCCGAAGCGGAGCCCAGCCGCATGTACCGGCCCAGCGTCAGGTTCTGCACGACCAGGAGCCGTCCGTCCTTCGACGAGAACGCGGCGAGGTCCCTGGACCGCAGCTCGAAGTCGTCGTTGCTGGGCCGGTCGAACTCGATCAGGTCCTCGCGCCCGTTCAGGTCCTCCACCCGGACGGTGAACCGTCGCGTGTTGGCCGTCTTGTTCCCCGCCGACCGCTTGGACTTGATCCGCACCACGCGGGTCGCGAAGACGGCCCTGCACCGGGGGCACGTCTCCTGGGCTACGCCGTGCGCGGGGATGTCGAAGAGCGATTGCTGGTCGCACCCCGGGCAGACCAGTTGCACCCGCTCCACCTCGCGGATCGCGCGGCTCTCCGGCCGGTCGGCCGCGGTGACGGGATCGCCGCAGGCGGCGCAGAAACGGGCACCGTCGGGAACCGAGGTGTGGCAGCGGTCGCAGATCAGCATGGACGTCCTCGCTTCGCTCCGGGGGAAGGATCCTCTCGGGAGGCCGGGGAAGCGGGGACTCGATCAGAACCTTCGCCCGGAAAGGGCGAGCGCGATGGACCCCGGCGCGGCTCCCGTCGGTCCATTCGAGGGCCCGGAGGTCACGAAATTCCAGCGGGCCCAGGAATTCCAGCCGGTTGCCGAAGGGGTCGGCGACGTAGAAGCGGCGGTAGCCGGGGAGGTCGCCGTCGAAGCGCACCGGGTGCCCGGCCGCCTCGCACCGGGCGGCGAGCCTCACCGCCCGGAGGGGAGCGTATACTCGAAGGCGTAGAAGTGATTCCCGCCCTCGATCCGGATCGTCATCGTCCCCGCGATCCCCTCCAGCGCCCCCGTCCCCGACTCGGGGACGGGG
>DATACF010000337.1:0-3157 GCA_036259235.1 Longimicrobium sp.
GTCGCGGTCGGAGACGGGGCTCGGTCGCGGTCGGAGACGGGGCGCGGTTCCTCGCGCAGGAGACGCTGGAGGCGAAGACGGGCGCGTCGTCGCTCCTCCTCCCGGCGGTGGACCGCGCCGTTCGCGCCGCGGGCGTCACGCCGGGCGCATTGGTGGCCGTTGTGGCCGGGGGCGGGCCGGGCTCCTTCACGGGGCTGCGGAGCGCGGCCGCGACGGCGAAGGCCATCGTCCGGGCGCGCGGAATCCCGCTCTTCGCCTACTCGGGGCTGATGGGGCACGCCGCCGCCCACCGCCGCGCCGGCCGCCCCGTCTGCGCCCTCTTCGACGCCCGCAACCGCGAGGTGTTCGCCGGGTGCTGGGCGTTCGGCGATTCGTCCGTCGAAGACCTCCTCGAACCGGCCGTGCTCTCCCTCCCCGAGCTCATCGATCGCTTCCGCGCGGACGCGCCGCCGCTCTTCGTGGGCGACGGCGCCGTGCTGCACCGCGCGGAGATCGAGGCGGCGTTCGGCGCCGGGTCCGTGGGCGAAGACGCGGACGAGTCGCCCGCGGCGGGGCTGCTGTGGCTGGCGCGGACGGTCCCGGAGCGGGGGCGGGTGGAGAGCGCCGCCGCGTGGGAGCCCGAGTACCTCCGCGCCTCGGGCGCCGAGCGGATCGCCGCGGCGCGGGGAGGCGGGTGATGCGCCCCGACACCGACGCCGGCTTCGCCTTCACCGCCGAGGCGCCCTTCCACGTCCGCGTCTTACGCGAGGACGACCTCCCGCGGGTGATGGCGATCGAGGCGACCTGCTTCTCGACCCCCTGGCGCGAGGCCACCTTCCGCGGCCTCCTCCGCCGCACCGACACCGACCTCTTCACCGCCGAGGCCGACGGGCGGGTGGTGGGCTACGCCGCCTGCTGGACGGTGATCGACCAGAGCGAGCTGGGGAACGTGGCCGTGGCCGAGGAGGCGCGGGGGATGGGGGTCGGCGGCGCGCTGGTGGACGCGGTCGTCGAGCGGGTGAAGGAGCGCGGCGCCCACGAGTGCTTCCTGGAGGTCCGCGAGTCGAACATCGTGGCCCAGGGGCTCTACCGCGAGCGCGGGTTCGTGGTGGTGGGGCGCCGCCGGTCGTATTATGCGAAGCCCACCGAGGACGCGCTGGTGATGCGGCTGCGCGTCTGAAACGAGATCCTTGACAGCCGAATGGACGGAGCTTACTCTAGGCGCCCGTCCACTCCGTGCATTTCACTGAAGGCAAACCGAAAGAGGAGGCGCTGTGGCTCGCAGCCTGAACAAGGCCATGCTGATCGGCAACGTGGGGAACGACCCCGAGATCCGGACGATCCCCAGCGGGGCCCGGGTCGCCCAGTTTTCGCTGGCGACCAGCCGCCGGTGGAACGACAAGAACGGCCAGGCGCAGGAGAAGACGGAGTGGCACCGCGTCGTCGCCTGGGAGCGGCTGGTGGACGTCATCGAGCGGTACGTCCACAAGGGCGAGCGCCTGTACGTCGAGGGCGAGATCGAGTACCGCCAGTACCAGGACAAGGACAACAACACGCGCTACACCACCGAGATCCGCGCCCGCGAGATCGTCCTCCTGGGCGGCCGCAGCGGCGAGGGCGGCGGCGGCGACTTCGAGCGCGGCGGCGGCGGAGGGTATGGGGGCGGCGGTGGTGGTGGCGGCGGCGGCGGGAGCCGGCCGTCCTCCGGCGGGGGCGCGCGCGGCGGCGGTGGCGGGGGGGGTGGAGGCGGCGGTGGTGGGGGCGGCGGCGCCCGCGGCGGGAACGACTACGACGACTTCCAGGCGCCCGCCTTCGACGACGACGACGACCTTCCGTTCTAGGGGACGGTTTTCTCGACGTTCCAGCGCCCAGCCGAGGGCGGCAGGACGGCCTCGGCCGCGGGACGACGAAACACGGGGGCGGGGCGCCATCGGCACCCCGCCCCCGTGGTCATTGGCGACGATCCGGTTCTACGCCTGCTCGATGCGGACCAGGTTGCCGGCGGGGTCGCGCACGGCGGCGTCGCGGGCGCCCCAGAAGCGGTTGGCGGGCTCCTCCAGCACCTCGACGCCGGGCGCGGCGGCGAGCTTGGCGAAGGTGGCGTCGAGGTCGTCGGAGCGGAGGAAGACGGAGCCCAGCTCGCCCTTGGCGAGGAGGGCCGCGACGGCGTCCCCGTCCTCGCGGGAGCGGCCGGCGTGCGGCTGCGACAGCACGATCTTGATCTCGGGGTGGCGGTCGCTGACGAGGGTGATCCAGCGGAACCCCTCGTTGGCGACCTCGTCGCGCACCGTCAGGCCGAGGGCGTCGCGGTAGAAGCCGAGGGCGGCGTCGGGGTCGTCGACGAGGACGTGGACGGCGCTGAGTGAGACGGTCATGGCACCTCGCTTTGGGTGAAAACGCTTCGTGGAACGGTCGTGAGGTCGAAGCTAAGCGGGTGCGGCGGCGGATGCTTCTTCAAAACTGCTCTCTTTCACCGGCTCGGGGCCCCTGCGCCTGCGCGGCCGGGTCAGCACCATCGTCTGGCAGGTGGGGACGGCGCTCAGCGCGTCGTGGTTGCGGGCGCGGTACATGGACGGCGTCTCGCCGACGATCTCGGTGAACCGGGCGGAGAAGGAGCCGAGGCTCGTGCAGCCGACCTCGAAGCAGACCGCCGTCACGCTCAGCTCGCCGCGGCGGAGGAGCGCCTTCGCCCGCTCGATCCGCCGGGTCATGAGGTAGGCGTACGGCGTCTCGGAGTACACCTCGCGGAAGCGGCGGCTGAAGTGCGCCGTCGACATCAGCGCCGTGCGGGCGAGCGCCGGGACGTCGAGCGGCTGCGCGTACTCGCGGTCCATCCGGTCGCGGGCGCGGCGCAGCCGGCGCAGCTCGTCGAGGTCGGGGCTCATGGGTCAATCGGGGAGAGGAAATCCGGACGCTCTGCCGGCCGCGGATCTGGAAGAAGCGTACGGAAGGGGCGGAAGGGAGTCAAGCGGGGTCGAGCGGGTGAACGGCCTGGGTCCAGGAGTTCGAGAGCCCCGAGATGGCCGCGAAGATGCGCCGCATCACCGACACCGCCAACGAGCAGAACCTCGACCGGCTCCAGGCGCTGCTCGCGAGCGACACGGCGGAGGCCTGAGCTCCACGCCGACGCTCACCCCCGGTCCGTGGACGAGACGCTGGAGGAGGATGAACGCGGGAA
>DATACF010000338.1:0-2720 GCA_036259235.1 Longimicrobium sp.
CCTCCGCCGTCGCCTCCGCCGCACTCACGCACTCACGCAATTCCCTCAAGGCGCCCGCCACCGCCGCCCGTCGGCCGCGAGGAGGGCGTCGGCGCCGGAGGGACCCCACGACCCCGCCGGATACGGCTCGGGCTCGCCGCCGGCGGCCCAGGCGTCGAGGAGGGGGGTGACGAGGGTCCAGGCGGCCTCGACCTCGTCGCGGCGGGCGAAGAGGGTGGCGTCGCCCAGCATGGCGTCGAGCAGCAGGCGCTGGTAGGCCTCGGGGGAGGCGAGGCCGAAGGAGGCGTAGTCGAAGTCCATGCTCACCGGGCGGAGCGGCCCCACCATCCCCGGCTCCTTGGCCTCGAAGAAGAGCGAGATCCCCTCCTTCGGCTGGACGCGGAGCACCAGCGCGTTGGGCTCGGGGGGGTCGCACTGCACCAGGTCCATGATCGGGTGCGGCGCGGGGCGGAAGCGCACCACCACCTCCGACACCTTCTTGGGGAGCCGCTTCCCCGTGCGGAGGTAGAACGGCACCCCCGCCCACCGCCAGTTGTCGACCCAGAGCCGGAGCGCCGCGAAGGTCTCGGTGCGCGACTCGGGCGCCACCCCCGGCTCCTCGCGGTAGCCCGGCATCGGCTCCACGCCATCGCCGCCGGCCGACGCCGCGTACTGGCCGCGCACCGTCTCGCGGGGGATGTCCTCGGCCAGGATGGGGCGGATGGAGCGGAGGACCTTGACCTTCTCGCCGCGGATGGAGTCGGCGTCGTAGGAGGCCGGCGGCTCCATCGCCACCAGCGTGAGCACCTGGAGGAGGTGGCTCTGCACCATGTCGCGGAGCGCGCCGGAGCTTTCGTAGTACCCCGCGCGCCGCTCGACCCCGACCTCCTCGGCCACCGTGATCTCGACGTGGTCGACGTAGGTCCGGTTCCACACCGGCTCCCAGATCACGTTGGCGAACCGGAAGACGAGGAGGTTCTGGAGCGTCTCCTTCCCCAGGTAGTGGTCGATCCGGAAGATCTGCCGCTCGTCGAAGACGCGCTGGAGGTCGGCGTTGAGCTCGCGGGCGGTGGCCAGGTCGCGCCCGAAGGGCTTCTCGACGATGATCCGCGTCCAGCACCGCGCGTCGGGGTGGCAGACGAGCCCCGCGCGCCCCAGGCTCTCGGCCACCTGCTCCATCACCCCCGGCGGCACCGCCAGGTAGAAGAGGCGGTTCCCCCCCGTCGCCAGCGTCTCGTCGAGCCCCTCGAGGTGCTCCCCCAGCCTCACGAACCCCGCCGCGTCCTCGAAGACGGAGTGCACGTACGAGATCCGCTGGGCGAACGCCCGCCACTCCTCCGCATCCGGCTCGCCGCCGCCGAACTCCACCAGCGCCGCGCGCATCGTCTCGCGGAAGTCGTCGTCCTCCATCCCGTGCCGCGCGAAGCCGACGAGCGCGAACTTCTCGGGGAGCATCCCCTCCTTGTGGAGGCGCCAGACGGCGGGCATCAGCTTCCGCTTCGTCAGGTCGCCGGTGGCGCCGAAGATGACGAGCGCGAGCGGCCCCGGCACCCGCGCCGGGTGGAGCGTCTTGCGGAGCGCCGTCTCGGCGGGGGCGTCGGAGACCTCCGCGGCGGGGAGCGGGGGCGGGGCCGCGCTCACGGCTCGGGCGGCGCCTCGGCGGGCGCCTCCTTCACCGCGTGGCCACCGAACTGGTTGCGGAGGGCGGCGATCACCTGCGCTGAGTAGCTCTCCTCCTGCCGCGAGGCGAAGCGCGCCTGGAGGGAGAGGGTGATGACGGGGGCGGGGACGTCGAGCTCGAGGGCGGTCTGCACGGTCCATCGCCCCTCGCCCGAGTCGGCCACCCACCCGCGGATCCGCTCCAGCGCCTCGCCCTCCTGCGCGTAGGCGCGCTCCAACAGCTCCAGGAGCCACGAGCGGACGACGCTCCCGTGGTTCCAGAGCCCGGCGATCGCCTGGAGGTCGAGGGGGAACTCGGAGGCGTGGAGGATCTCGAACCCCTCGGCGTACGCCTGGAGGAGCCCGTACTCGATCCCGTTGTGGACCATCTTGGTGAAGTGCCCGGCGCCGCTGGGGCCCACGTGCAGGTATCCGTCCGGCGGCGCCAGCGCGTGGAAGACGGGCTCGCAGAGGCGCACGGCTTCGGGGGCGCCGCCCACCATCAGGCAGTAGCCGTTCTCCAGCCCCCACACCCCGCCGCTGGTCCCCGCGTCGAGGTAGGCGATCCCTTCCGCTTCGAGCGCGCGGGCGCGGCGCTGGGTGTCGCGGTAGTTGGAGTTGCCGCCGTCGATCAGGACGCCGCCCTTGCCGAGCAGCGGCGCCACGGCGCGGATCGTCTCGTCCACCGGATCGCCCGCGGGGACCATCATCCACACCACCCGCGGCTCCTGGAGCGCGCCCGCCAGCGCCTCGATCGAGTCGGCGGGCGTGGCGCCCTCCAGCGCGCCGACGCGCGCCGTCACCGCGGGGTCGCGGTCGTAGACCGCCACCTCGTGCCCGGCGCGGAGGAGGCGCTGTGCCATGTTCCCCCCCATCTTCCCCAGCCCCACCATCCCCAGCCGCATCGTCCGCCTCCGTTTTTCGGTTCCGTGCGCCGTGCCGGACCTTGATGCTCGCCACCCCGGGCGTGCGCCGCAAGGACCGGGCGCGGGGGAGTGCGTGAGTGCGTGAGTGGGGAAGGCGAACGGGGATATGTCTCACGCAGAGCAGCAGAGTCAGCAGAGAACCCCGGGGAAGTTCTC
>DATACF010000339.1:0-3899 GCA_036259235.1 Longimicrobium sp.
CCCCGTCCCCCGAAACTTCCACCCCGCCCCCCGCCGTACGGAGCTCGCGCACCGGCGCCGAGAGCCGCACCTCGCCCCCGGCGGACGCCACCGCGCGGGCCAGGAGGTCGCAGAAGGCCCCCGCGCCCCCGCGGAGCGCCAGCACCTGGAGCGACGTCCCCTGGCGGGCCAGGGCGTGGTGGAAGCCGGCGCTCGCCTCCCCCGCGGTGGTCCCGTAGAGCGTCGCCAGGAGCGGCTCGGCGAGGAGGTCGACGAAGTCGCGCCCCATCTCCCGCGCCCCCCAGGCGGCCGCCGACTCGCCGTCGAGCCCCGCCGCGGCCGCCCGCTCCAGGGCGCGGAGGTCGAGGTCGGCCGCGTGGCGGGCCAGGTACGGGAGGTACGACGCCCCCAGCCGGAGCTTGAGCGCCAGCGGGAGCGCCCCCGAGGCCAGCATGCTGGCCGGCGAGCCGTACACCACCTCGTGCGCCCGCCCGCCCCGCCAGAGCGCGTCGCGCCCCGGCGAGCGCTCGCAGAGCGCCCCGCCCCCCGCCTCGCGCAACACGCGGAGGGTGTGCGTGTACACCGAGCCGTACAGCTGGGTGGCCGCGTCGACCGGCACGCCGTCCACGGCGTGGGTCCGCGTCCGCCCGCCCGGCGCTTCGGCCGCCTCGTAGACGGTCACCCGCGCCCCGGCGCGGGCCAGGCGCCACGCCGCCGCGAGCCCCGCGGGGCCCGCGCCGACCACCGCGGCGGAAAAGGGAACGGAGGACGCGCTCATGCGCGCCCCTCCACGCAACGCCCGCGCCGGAAAGCCTTGCAGCGTACGAACGACCGTTCTAGTTTCCGCGGTCCCAACCCCCACTCCCCACCGGAGCACCCATGAGACGCAGAGAGTTCCTCCTGCAGGGCACCGCCATGGCGGCGGGGCTCGCCGCGGGACAGGCGGCCCTCCCGCGGCTGGCGCAGGCGGAGGCCCGCCGCTACCTCGACGCCGCCGACACGCGGGACCTCGCCAACCGCGCCCTCGACGCGGCCCGCCGCGCCGGCGCCTCCTACGCCGACATCCGCATCTCGCGCAACCAGAGCCAGGCGATGGGGACGCGCGAGGAGCAGATCACCTTCTTCAACGACGCCGACACCTACGGCTTCGGCGTCCGCGTCCTCGCCAACGGCGCCTGGGGCTTCTCCGCCTCGCGCGAGGCCACCCCCGAGGAGGCCGAGCGCGTCGCCCGCGCCGCCGTGGCCCAGGCCAAGGCCAACGCCGCCGCCATGCGCCGCCCCATCGAGCTGGCCCCGGCCGAGAAGCACGAGAACGTGAAGTGGAGCTCGCCCGTCGAGATCGACCCCTTCACCATCCCCATCGAGGAGAAGGTCGGCCTCCTGATCTCCGCCAACCAGGCCGCCATGAAGGTGCAGGGGGCGCGCTTCGTCAACGCCTTCATGTTCTTCCTGAAGCAGGAGAAGACCTTCGCCTCCACCGAGGGGAGCTACATCGAGCAGACCCTCTACCGGTCGTTCCCGCAGATGAACATCACCGCGGTGTCGGCCGACTTCTCCGACTTCCAGCAGCGCCAGAGCACCGACGTCCAGCCCCGCGGGATGGGGTACGAGCACGTCCGCGACGCCCGGCTCGCCGAGAACGCCCCCCGCTGGGCCGAGGAGGCGGTGCAGAAGCTCACCGCCAAGGCCGTCGAGCCCGGCCGCTACGACCTGGTCCTCCTCCCCAGCCACCTGTGGCTGACGATCCACGAGTCGATCGCGCACCCGACCGAGCTCGACCGGATCATGGGCTTCGAGGCCAACTACGCCGGGACGAGCTTCATCTACCCGATCGAGGACTATCTCGGTAAGTTCCGGTACGGCCCCGAGAACATGAACGTCCAGGGCGAGCGCTCCTCCCCCGGCGGCCTCTCCTCGGTGGGGTACGACGACGAGGGGATCAAGCCCGACGAGTACCTGATCGTAAAGGGCGGCGTCCTCAACGACCTCCAGACCACCCGCGAGCAGGCCCCCTGGCTCGCCGACTGGTACCGCCAGACGGGCAAGCCGGTGCGGAGCCACGGGAACAGCTACGCCGAGAGCTGGTCGGTGACGCAGTTCCAGCGGATGCCGAACGTCAACCTCCTCCCCAACGCCGAGCGCGACATCACCCTCGAGGAGCTGATCTCCGACGTCCAGGACGGGATCCTCATCGACGGCGACGGCTCGTTCTCCATCGACCAGCAGCGCTACAACGCGCAGTTCGGCGGGCAGGTCTACAAGGAGATCAAGAACGGGAAGATCACCGGCCCGCTCAAGGACGTCGCCTACCAGATGCGCACCCCCGAGTTCTGGAACGCCATGGACGGCATCGGCGGCCAGAGCACCTACGAGTGGGGCGGCTCCTTCTTCGACGGGAAGGGACAGCCCTCGCAGTCGAACGCCGTCAGCCACGGCTGCCCGGCGACCCGCCACCGCAAGATCAACGTCATCAACACCGGACGGAGAGCGTAGATCCATGGCCGACAAGAAGTTCTTCACGCGCGAAGAGTCCGAGGCGCTCTCCTCCAAGGTCCTCGGCTTCACCACCGCCGACGAGGCGCGGGTCAACCTGAACTCCCAGACCACCGGGAACACCCGCTTCGCCCGCAACCAGATCTCGACCGCCGGCGACACCTACGACGCCACGCTCAACGTCACCGTCGCCTTCGGGAAGAAGACCGCCTCGGCGACGACCAACCGCTTCGACGACGCGTCGCTCCGCCAGGTGGTGCAGACGGCCGAGCGGCTGGCCCGCCTCGTCCCCGAGGACCCCGAGTACCTGGGCGAGCTGGGCCCGCAGCAGTACGTCGAGGCCCGCGGCTACTTCGAGTCGACGGCGAACCTGACCCCCGAGCAGCGCGCCGCGGCGGTCAACGCCATCACCGGGCCGTCGGAGCGCGCCGGGCTCCTCTCCACCGGCTACCTCGACGTCCAGACCGGCGCCTCGTCGGTGGCCACCAAGAAGGGGCTCTTCGCCTACGAGACGGCCACCAACCTCAACCTCACCACCACCATCCGCACCGCCGACGGCACCGGCTCCGGGTGGGCCGGGGTGGGCGAGAACGACTGGACCCGGATCAACCCGGCCGACCTCGCCCAGCGGGCCATCCGCAAGGCCGAGCTCTCGCGCAACCCCAAGGCGGTCGAGCCCGGGAAGTGGACGGTGATCCTGGAGCCCACCGCGGTCTCCAACATTGTCCGCCTGATGACCTTCGCCTTCGACGCCCGCCAGGCCGACGAGGGGCGGAGCTTCTTCAGCAAGCAGGGGGGCGGGAACAAGATCGGCGAGAAGTTCCTCGACGAGCGGATCACCGTCACCTCCGACCCCATGGACCCCCAGGCGCCCGACTCGGCGTTCAACTTCGTGGGGCTGCCGAACAAGCGGATGGTGTGGGTCGAGAACGGGGTGCTCCGCAACCTCGCCTACTCGCGCTTCTGGGCGCAGAAGCAGCAGCGCGAGCCCACCGGCTTCGCCAGCGGCTTCCGGATGACGGGCGGGAACGCGTCGATGGACGAGATGATCCGCTCCACCGAGCGGGGGCTCCTCGTGACGCGCTTCTGGTACATCCGTCCGGTCGACCCGCGGACGATCCTGTGGACGGGCTTGACGCGCGACGGGACCTTCCTGATCGAGAACGGGCGGATCACGTCGGCGGTCAAGAACCTCCGCTGGAACGAGTCGCCGGTGTTCATGCTCAACAACATCGAGATGATGAGCGCGCCGGTCCGGGTCAGCGCGTCCGAGTCGGGCGAGGTCGACGGCCCGGTCATCGTCCCCGCCATCAAGGCCCGCGACTTCACGTTCACGTCGCTCTCCGACGCGGTCTGATCTCGCGATCGTCGTAGGTTTGTTGTCGGAATGACGATGGGGAGGCCCCCGGTCCGCTGCGGACCGGGGG
>DATACF010000340.1:0-5189 GCA_036259235.1 Longimicrobium sp.
GAGCGCCACTCCCAGGAGGACGGCGCGCCGGGCGCGGGACGGAGATCGCGGTGAACGACCGGAGGAAGGTGCGGGACGGCGGATCTGCATGCGGCGGCGGGAGATCGGTTTCCGGCGCGGAGGCGAGGGTGTAAATTCGCGCGTCCGCCGGAAACGCGACAGCCCCCCGCTCGCCGGAGCCCCGACGCCGTGACCGCGCCCGCCCCCCTCGCCCTGCTCTGCTCCGTCCCCTTCGAGTGCGAGCGCCTCCTCGCCGCCCTCGGCGACGCGGAGGCGCTCGTCGTCGGCCGGAAGCCGGCGTGGCGCGGAACGCTCGACGGCGCGCCCGTCCTCCTCCTCCCCGCCGGGATGGGGAAGACCAACGCGGCGCACGCCCTCACGGCGCTCCTGGAGCTCCGCCCCGTGCGCGGCGTCGTCGGCTTCGGCGTCGGCGGGGCGTACCCCGGCTCCGGGCTGGAGGTGGGCGGCGTCGCCCTCGCCTCCGAGGCCGTCTACGGCGACGAGGGGGTGACGGCGCCGGACGGGTGGCTCTCGACCGAGGGGATCGGCATCCCCCTCTTCCAGCGCGGCGGGGCGGTGCGCTTCAACGCCTTCCCGCTCGACGCCGCGCGGGTCGAGCGGGCGCGGGCGGCGCTCGCGGCGGCCGGGGTGCGCGCGGCGGTCGGCCCCTTCGTCACCGTCTCCAGCTGCTCGGGGACGGCGGCGCGGGGCGAGGAGCTGGCCCGGCGCTTCGGCGCCCTCTGCGAGGGGATGGAGGGGGCGGCGCTGGCCCACGTGGCGGCGCTCTACGACGTCCCCTTCCTGGAGCTGCGCGCCGTCAGCAACCTCGTCGAAGACCGCGACCTCTCCCGCTGGTGCCTCCGCGACGCCGCCGAGGCCGCGCAGCACGCCGTCCGCGTCGTCGCCGCCGCGTGGGGCGAGTGACGCGGGTCGGAAATGGCTCACCTGTGTATTCGGAATCCATGAACGAGAACATACGCACGCTCTCGCTCGGCTACTCGCCCTGCCCCAACGACACCTTCATCTTCCACGCGCTGGTGCACGGGCTCGTCCGGGCGGAGGACCTGAGCTTCGAGGAGCGGCTGGAGGACGTGGAGACGCTCAACCAGCTCGCCGCGCGCGCGGAGCTGGACGTCACCAAGGTCTCCTACGGCGCCATCCCCCACCTCCTGGGCGACTACGCCCTCCTCCGGAGCGGCGGCGCGCTGGGGCGCGGGTGCGGCCCCCTCGTCGTGGCGCGCAGGTCCATGGACGCGGCGGCGCTCGCGGGGAAGCGGATCGCCATCCCGGGGCGCAACACCACCGCCAACCTCCTCCTCCGGCTCTACGCGCCCGACGCGGCGCCGGGCGTGGAGATGGTCTACAGCGCCATCATGCCCGCCGTGGCGCGCGGAGAGGTCGACGCGGGGCTCATCATCCACGAGTCGCGCTTCACCTACCCCCGGCACGGGCTGGCGAAGGTCGTCGACCTCGGCGAGTGGTGGGAGGGCGCCACGGGGCTTCCCATCCCGCTGGGCGGCATCCTCGCCCGCCGCGCGCTCGGCGAGGCCACCCTCCGCGCCGTCGACGACGCCCTCCGCCGCTCCGTCGAGCACGCCTTCGCCGACCCGGCCGCCTCGCGCCCCTACGTCCGCCGGCACGCGCAGGAGATGGACGACGCCGTCACCCGGCAGCACATCGACCTCTACGTCAACCGCTTCTCCGCCGACCTCGGGGAGGAGGGCGAGCGCGCCATCCACGAGCTCTTCGCCCGCGCCCGCGCCGCGGGCGTCATCGACGCCGAGGTCCCGTCACCGTTCCTCTAGTCCGGCGCGGAAGCAACGAACAACAATCTCACGCAGAGGGGCAGAGTTAGCAGAGAAACCCCTCTGCTGTCTCTGCTCCTCTGCGTGAGACCTGTCGTTGGTGTTTCCTCTACGCCGTCATCAGCCCCGGAAGGACGCGCTCGCCGAAGACCTCGATGAAGCGCTCCTGCTCGGCGCGGTTGACGCAGTGGAGGTTGATCTCGGTGAAGCCGAGCTCCACGTCGCCGCGCAGCCACTCCAGGTGCCGCCCGGGGTCGGCGGAGATCCGCATCTTCCCCTTCACGTCGTCGGGGCGCACCATCTCGCCCGCCGCGTCGAACTGGGCGGGCATCCGCAGCTCGGCCAGGACGGGGCTGGGGAACATCACCGAGCGCCACTGGTCGTGCGCGGCGCGGAGGGCGTCCTCGTCCGTCTTCCCGAAGGAGAGCTGCGCCTGGAGGAAGAGCGGCTTCCCCTCGCCCCCGCCGCGGCGGAAGGCGTCGAGGATCTTCCGCATCCCCTCCTTCTCGCCCACGACGGTGATGAGCCCGTCGGCCCACCCCCCCATCCACTCCGCCGTCTCCTCCGAGAGCGCCGCCCCCACGATCAGCGGCGGCTTTTCCGGCAGCGTGTAGAGCTTCGCCTCCTCCACGGTGACGAGCCCCCGGTGCGTCACCGTCTCCCCGGCCCAGAGGGCGCGGATGATCTCCACCACCTCCTTCAGCCGCGCGTTCCGCTCGCCCTTGTGGGGCCAGCGCTCGCCCACGACGTGCTCGTTGAGCTGCTCGCCGCTCCCCGGCGCGATCCAGAAGCGCCCGGGGAACATCTGCGCGAGCGTCGCCGCCGCCTGGGCGACGATCGCCGGGTGGTAGCGCCAGCCGCCGGGGACGGTGACGACGCCGAAGGGGAGCGACGTCGCCTGGAGCGCCGCCCCCAGCCAGCTCCACGCGAAGCCGCTCTGGCCCTGGCGCTCGCTCCAGGGATGGAAGTGGTCGGAGCACATCCCGCTCCGGAAACCCGCCCGTTCCGCGAGCTGGACGTAGCGGAGGAGGTCGGCCGGGGTGAACTGCTCGTGGCTGGCATGGTACCCCACGCGGCAGACGGAAGCGCTCATCGCGACGTCGACTTCCCCGTGGGGCTCAGCACCTCGCCCGTGTAGTAGCGCGCGTCCGCCGACGCCAGGAAGACGTAGCTCGGCGCGATCTCGGCCGGCTGCGCGGGGCGCCCCCAGACGGTGTCCTCGCCGAACTTCCGCACGTGCTCCTTCGACAGCGTCGACGGGATCAGCGGCGTCCACACCGGGCCGGGGGCGACGCAGTTCACGCGGATCCCCTTCTCGCCCACGCTCTGCGCCAGCGACTTCGTGAAGACGTGGATGGCGCCCTTGGTCGACGCGTAGTCGATCAGCCCCGCGTTCCCCTCGAAGGCCGTCACCGAGCCGGTGTTGAGGATCACCGCGCCCTCCTTCAGGTGCTTCAGCGCGGCCTGGGCCATGTAGAGGTAGCCGTAGATGTTGGTGCGGAAGGTCCGGTCGAGCTGCTCGGGGGTGATGTCCTCCAGCGACTCCTGCTCCATCTGGTACGCCGCGTTGTTCACCAGGACGTCGAGCCGCCCCAGCTCCCGGACGGTGCGCTCCACGAAGGCGCGGCACGCCTCCGGCTCGCGGACGTCGAAGCGGTGGACGAGGCAGCGGCGCCCCGCCTCCTCCACCCACCGCTTCGTCTCCGCCGCGTCCTCGTCCTCCTCTTCGGCCAGGTAGCCGATGGCGACGTCCGCCCCCTCGCGGGCGAAGGCGATGGCCACCGCGCGGCCGATCCCGCTGTCGCCGCCGGTGACGATCGCCACCAGGCCGTCGAGCTTCCCGCACCCGCGGTAGCTCTCCTCGCCGTGGTCGGCCTTCGGCTTCATCTCCGCTTCCGTCCCCGGCGGGTCCTGCTCCGGGACGTCCTTCGCCGGCTTCGGCCCCTCCGTAGGGTCGCGCTCCTCGACCATCTTCCGCCTCCCCTTCCTCTCGCTTCCAAACAGGCGCTTCGCATTCGAGCGGGGCCCAGACGGGTGCACGTCGCGTACCGGCCACGTTCCAATCCGCTGTTCATCCGAGACGCGAAACCCGGCCTGTCATTCCGAGCGAGGAACGAGCGAGGAATCCGCTCCGCGCGCCGGGAGGACCGCCGGTCGGACCGCGATCCGCCCTCCAGCCCCTGAAAACGCGAATCGCCCCTCCTCCCGTGCTTCGGAAAGAGGGGCGATCATGTGCAGCGGACGACGAGACTCCGCGCTACGGCTCCGTCTCCGCCTCGGGCTCCGGCGCGGGGAGGCGGAGGGGCGCGCGGGGGAGGAGCCAGAGGACGGACGAGGCCGCGTACACCACGCCGGCCACGCCGAGCGCGGGCGGCACCGCGAGGAGCCCCACCCAGAGCCCCGCCAGGAGGAGCGCCCGCCCCCGCAGCCGCCGGACGTCGCGCACCCGCGCCCGCCGCTCCGCCATCCCCGTCAGGTCGCCGCGGCGGACGCTCACCTCCAGCAGCCCCTCCACGGCGGTGGCCTCCGCGGTCGCCAGCCCGGCGCGCAGCAGCGTGCGGAAGAGGCGATGCACGAGCGCCGCCCCGCCCACGAAGGCGAGGAGGACCACGAGCGGGTTCGAGGCGAGATCGGCGAGGTTCACGGCGACAGTTTCGGGCGCGCCGTTCTCGTCCGCAAGCCATGGCGGCGTAACTTCAACGGCGAACGGCAACTGCGACTACGGCTCTGGGCATGTCCCTCCGCTGCGCTCCGGGCCGGGCTGCGGCGCTTCAACCGCCGAACTTCGCTCCGGCTCGACCGGCTTCCGTCGCATTCCTCGGCCTCCGCGCCCCCTCCCCCGCTGCGCGGGACTGCGCGGGAGAGGGGAGCACTTCATCCCGATCCGCGACTTATCCGAACGCGAAGGGGCCCGTCATCGCGCCGGGCCCCTCGCTCTCCTCCGCCCTTTCCGCCGGTGATCCTTCCGCCCGCGCTACGACCGCCCGATGTCGAGCACCTCGGCGACCACGCGCCGGATCCCCCATTCCGACGCCTCGCGGCAGCTGTCCATGTAGATGTCCAGCTTGTTCCCGCGCACCGCGCCGCCGGTGTCCATGATCACGAAGATCCCGATCGGCCGCCCGTCCGTGTGCGACACGCGCACCACCGAGCCCAGCGGGAGCACCGTCGGGTCCGCCGCCGCCATCCCGTCGCGGGTGCGCACCCCGGTCCGCATGTGCCCCTTCAGGCAGTACGCCGTCGAGCGCATCTCCATCCGCGAGGCCACGGGGAAGGCCCGCGACGCGGCGGCCGCCTCCGCCGCCCGCGTCTCCTCCTCGCGCGCCGCCCGCGCGGCCGCCGCCAGCTCGCGCTCCACCGCCTCCAGCGCCGGCCCCAGCCGCG
>DATACF010000341.1:0-4683 GCA_036259235.1 Longimicrobium sp.
GGGAGGCGCCACGCGCGCCTCCCGGCCGGGGCGGAGCGGGCGGGGAGCCCGGTCAGAAGTCGCAGGTGCAGGTCTGGAACTCGATGGTCTCGTAGACGATGATCGAGCCGGTCCCCACGTCGCCGCCGTTGCAGAAGGGAACGTCGTCGGTCGAGACGATCGGGGCCACGTAGCGGTTCGAGACGGTCTGGAAGGTGGTGACCTCGAGGGCGTCGATGCTCAGCTTCATCTTCGGTGCGCTCCGGTGCGGTGTGCGGTTGGATGGGGGAGCGCCAAAGCTAAACCCCTGTTCCCGAATCCCGCAACCTACGTCCGGAAAGGTGGGTGCGCGTGGACGCCTCACCCGCCCGCGACGACTCCCGCCTCCGCCCCGTCCACGACCCCGCCCTGCGTGGCCGGAGCGACGACCGCCACGGGGACGACCGCCGCCGCGCGGAAGACGGCCGGCGCCGTGGGGCAGAGCGACGCCAGCGTGCACCGCTCGCAGAACGCCCGGCGCGCGGTGCAGACGGCGCGGCCGTGGTCGATGATCCGGTGGGTGAAGATCACCCGGTCGGGCGGGTCGAGGAGGGGGAGGAGGTCCGCCTCCACCTTCTCCGGGTCCTCCTCGCGGGTGAGCCCCAGCCGCGCCGCGATCCGCTTGACGTGGGTGTCGACCACCACCCCCTCCGCGATCCCGAACCCCACCCCCAGCACCACGTTCGCCGTCTTCCGCCCCACGCCCGGCAGCTTCGTCAGCGCCTCCAGGCCGGCCGGCACCTCGCCCCCGTGCCGCTCCACCAGCGCCGCCCCCAGCCCGATCAGCGACCGCGCCTTGTTGCGGAAGAAGTTGAGGCTCTTGAGGTACCCCTCCATCTCCTCCCGCGACGCCGCCGCGTAGTCGGCCGCCGTGCGGAAGCGCGCGAAGAGCGCCGGGGTGGCGCGGTTCACGGCGGCGTCGGTGGTCTGCGCCGAGAGGACGGTGGCGACGACGAGCTGGAGGGGGCTTTCGTGGTCCAGCGAGCAGCGGCTGTCGGGATACGCTTCCGCGAGGCGGGCGAGGATCTCCTTCACGCGCTCACGGCGGGCGCGCCTGCTTTCTCTTGGCAAAGTGCTCCTCGACTTCTTCCAGTTCCCAGGTGTTCAGGACCTGACGGGCGCTCAGCCATCCCTTGCGGGCCACGCGGACGCCCCAGGCCACGTTGTCGAGCGCGCCGGCCGAGTGCGCGTCGGGGTTCACCGGCACCAGCACCCCCCGCTCGGCCGCGTAGCGCGCCGCCTTCCAGTCGACGTCCAGCCGCGCCGGGTCGGCGTTGATCTCCACGGCCACCCCGTGCTCGGCCGCCGCGTCGATCACCGCCCGCACGTCCACCGCGTACCCGTCCCGGCGGAGGAGGAGCCGCCCGGTGGCGTGCCCCAGCATCGTGATGTGCGGGTTGGAGACGGCGCGGACCAGCCGCGCGGTCATCTCCTTCTCGGGCATGGCGAAGCCCGAGTGCACCGACCCCACCACGTAGTCGAAGCTCGCCAGGACGTCGTCGGGGTAGTCGAGCCTCCCGTCGGCCAGGATGTCGGCCTCCGTCCCCTTGAAGACGCGGAAGCGCTTCTTCCCCTTCCCGCCGTTCGCCCGGTTCCAGGCGTCGATCTCCGCGTGCTGCGCCCGCACCCGCGTGGGCGGGAGCCCCCGCGCGTAGGTCACCGACTGCGAGTGGTCGCCGATCCCGAGGTACCGCCACCCCCGCTCGCGCGCCGCCTCGGCCATGTCGGCGAGCGAGTCGCGCCCGTCCGACCAGGTGGTGTGGCAGTGGAAGGTGCCTCTAAGGTCGTTCACTTCGATCAGTTTGGGAAGCCTCCCCTCCGCCGCGGCCTCCACCTCCCCCCACCCCTCGCGGAGCTCCGGCTCCACGAAGCTCAGCCCCAGCGCCCGGTAGAACGCCGCCTCGTCCTTGAGCTTCACCCGCGTTCCGCCCTTCCAGAGCCCGTCCGCGTCGAAGCGCATCCCCCGCTCCGCCGCCCGCGCCTCCAGCTGCGCCACGTGCGCCTCGCTCCCGGTGGCCCGCACCAGCGCGGCGGCGAACCGGTCCGGCGTCACGCAGGTGAGCCGCGCGACGAGCCCGTCGGAGAAGCGCGCCTCCACGCAGGCGTCGCCGTCGTCCTCCGCCGCCGCGACCCCGGTGAGCGAGCGGAAGGCGGCGAGGACGTCCGCGGGGCGATTCGAGGCGGCGACCAGCTCGACGGCGTCGACCACCTCCAGGTCGCGCCGCACCCCGCCCGCGCATTCCGCCGCGGAGACGGGGTCGAGCTCGCCCAGCCACTCCAGGAGGCGCTCGGCCACCTCCAGCGCCGCCGGGAGGCGCCGCCGCCCCCGGGCGGTCCGCGCGAAGGCGATCCCCTCCAGCACCTTCTGGGCGGTCTTCTCGCCGAAGCCGGGGAGCTTCGCGATCCGGCCGTCGAGGGCGGCGGCCTCGGCCTTCTCCAGCGAGTCGACGCCCAGCTCGGCGAAGAGGGTGCGGATCCGCCTGGCGCCGAGCCCCTTGATCCGCATCAGGTCGTAGAGCCCCACCGGGGTGTCGGCGGCCAGGCGGTTCAGCATCGACGACTCCCCCGTCTCCACCAGCTCGCGGAGCGTCTCGGCGATCCCCTCGCCGACGCCGGGGAGGGTGGTGAGCTTCCCCGCGGCGGCGAGCGCGGGGAGGTCGGCGGACGAGGCCTCCAGGCGGCGGGCGGCGCCGGCGTAGGCGCGGGCGCGGAAGGGGTTCCCGCCGACGACCTCCAGGAGCATGGCGATCTCCGAGAGGACGCGGGCGGCCTCGCGCCCCGTCATCCCGTGCTCCCCTGGGCGCGGAAGTGCCCGCCCCCGTCCAGCCCCACGCGGTAGTAGGGGAGGCGCGAGAGGGGGATCTGCCCCTGGCGCGGCTCGACGCGGCGCTCCGGGGCGGGGGCGGCCTCCACGGAGGTGGGGGAGGTGTCGATCAGCCAGAGGGTGCGCGCCAGGAGCTTGAGCGCCTCGGCGGTGGTGAGGATGGAGTAGAGCCCCGCCATCTCGCCGCCGGGGAGGATGTTCTCGAAGTCCTCCGCCCCCTCGCGCCCCGGGGTCTCGGCCCAGACGGCGGGGATCCCGGGGCCCAACTCGGTGTCGAAAGGGATCACGCTGAACCCCGTGCGCCCGCGCCGGAGGCCCAGCACCATCAGCACCTCGAGCTCCTGGTACGCCTGCCCCAGCGGGTCCACCGCCGCCGAGAGGGTGGCGAAGAAGCCGTCCACCGGCTCGGGCGGCACGTCGGTGGCGATGCTGGCCCAGAAGAGCTTGGGCGGGAGCTTGACGTAGACGCTGGGGTGCGGGAGGTTGAGCTCCCACCCCCTCAGCGACGGCTTCGCCTCCACCAGGTAGCGCGCCGCGGCGGACTCGAGGACGTAGGTGCGGCGGCCGAAGCGCCAGAAGTTGAAGGCGTGGTAGAGGAGCGCGCGGTACTCCTCCAGCGCCTCGGGGGGCGCCTCCTCGGGGACCACCTCGCGGAGCGCGTCGCCGGCCAGCGTCAGGAAGCCGAAGCGCTCGCGCCGCGCGGGGTCCTCCCCCATCTCGTCGGCCTCCTCCAGGAGGCGGGGGAAGGTCCGCGTCTCGAACCCCGCCTCGCCGAACGCCAGCTCGTACGGCGTCAGGAACGGCCCCTCCTCGCGCCGGGGCTCCGTCGCCCCCCCGCCCGCGTCGTCCGTCACTCGCCTCCCCTCCCGTTTTCCGGTCCGTGCCGTCGTCCTTCGCGACCCGCCCCACCTCCTGCAAGGCGGACGCCGGAGGCGCGGGCGACAAGGTAGGGCGGAGGGAGGAGAGTGCGGAAGTGCGGGGTGCGTGAGTGCGAAAGTGCGTGAGTGCGGAAGGGAGCCGCGTCAGCTCTCGGCTTCGTCCTCGGGGGCGAAGTCGACGGAGGATTCCAGGACCTCGGGGGGGCGGCTGCGGAAGAGGGAGGAGAGCGACTCCCAGGCGCCGCGGCGGCGGACGAGGACGAGGGCGACGTCGCCGGCGTCGTCGTAGAGGTGGTCGAGGTAGACGTAGTGCACGTCGCCCAGCGCGTCGGGGCGGGGGACGGTGACGGTCTCGTCCTCGATGGTGACCTCCAGCTCGGGGGTGCGCGCGAACTCGTCGGCGCCGATGGGGCGCTCCACGAAGAGGTCGCCGTCCACCTCCCAGGCGTTCTCGGCCACGGGCTCGCCGGCGCGGTAGAAGAAGGGATCGAACGGCTGCCCCTCGCGCCGCTTGAAGTTCTCGTCGGCCGCGTAGTCGAAGTCCTCCAGCGCGTCCTCGCCCGCCGTCGACTCGCGGTGGTGGCGGATCTCGTGGGTGATCGTCTCCCACAGCTCCCCCTCCCAGTCGAACTCGGGGTCCAGCTCCGCCAGCTTCCGGAACGAGCCGTAGTAGAGGTGCACGCCCGAGCGGAGGACGTCCGGCGCGTCGAAGCCCAGGTCGTACTCGCCCGTGGCGCACTCGCCCAGCGTGTAGACCTCCTCCAGCTCCGGGTGCGCCACCGCCTCCTCCGACACCACCAGGTACGTCACCCCCCGGCGCATCTCGTCCGGCACCTCGTCGAACATCTCCCGCGCCCGCCGCTCGAACTCCTCGAAGGTCATGCGATTCAGTGTCAGGAGTGTGCCTGTCTCGACGCTCCCGTCCGGACCGGACGCGAAGAGGCGGCGGGCCCGCGCGCCGGG
>DATACF010000342.1:0-1835 GCA_036259235.1 Longimicrobium sp.
CGACGGGCAAGCGGGCACGCGGGGAGTGCTCCCCTCACCACGCACGCCCACTGCGTGCGGGGGGAGGGGCCGGGGGAGGGGGGCCGCGGAGCCCTCGGCATGCGACGAAAGCCCGCCCCCACACCCGAAGTCCTCCCCCTCCTCCATGGGTGGGAGAGGGGGGGAGGGCCGACGATGCCCGCGCCGCGCACGGTCGCCCTTCGCCCCCGCCGGAGTCCGCACCCGCCCGAATCCGCCGTTCCCGCGTGACCGCTCGTCCCCGCGGCACGCCCTTCCGGCCCCACCGTCTTGCCCGGTCCACGCTCGCTGGCCTACGTGGCACGGAGCGTCCCAACGGCGCGGGCTCCGTCGTTGGATGATACCGGCTCTCCTCCGCGATCCCTTCCCCCAGGAGGTCTCCATGCGGCACCCGGCACTCCGCTATTCGCTCCCCGTCCTCCTCCTCGCGCTCCTCGCGCCCACGCTGGCCGCGCAGACGGTGCGCGGGCGCCTCACCGACGGCGAGAGCGGGGTGGCGCTCTCGGGGACGCTGGTCCTCCTCGTCGACGCCTCGGGGGCGACGGCCGCGCGGACGCTGACCGACGGGGCCGGGCGCTACACCCTCCGCGCGCCGGGGCCGGGGCGGTACCGGCTGCGGGCGGCGCGGATCGGGTACGTGGAGCTGACCTCGCCCGATTTCGCGGCCGCGGCGGGGGAGACGGTGGAGCGCGACCTGGTGGCGGGCGCCGGCCGGGTGGGGCTGGAGGGGATCGACGTCCGCGCGGCGGCGTCGCGCCGGTGCACCCCCCGCGCGCGGGGCGAGGCGACGGCCACCGTGTGGGGCGAGGCGCGGAAGGCGCTGGAGGCGTCGCTGGTGGGCGAGGAGGAGCACGGCTACGCCTACGCCTTCACCCAGTACCGCCGCGACCTCGACCGCTGGGGGACGGTGGTCAGGGACGAGCGCCGGGAGCGGAGCGGCCGCCGCCACCCCTTCGCCAGCATCGCCGTCGAGGAGCTGGTGGCGGGCGGCTTCGTCCAGGCGAAGCCCGACGGGCTCTACTACTACGCCCCCGACGCCCGCGTCCTCCTCTCCGACGCCTTCCTGGGGAGCCACTGCTTCCACCTGGAGGCCCACGGCGACTCGCTGATCGGCCTCGCCTTCGAGCCGGTGCGCGGGCGGACGAAGAGCGACGTGGAGGGGACGCTCTGGCTGGAGCCGAAGAGCGCCGCCCTCCGCCGGGTGGAGTACCGCTACGTCCACCTCCCCGCGCGCGTCGAGGGCGAGGGGCTGGGCGGGCGCGTCGACTACGAGCGCCTCCCGACGGGCGCCTTCCTGGTGCGCCGGTGGTGGGTGCGGATGCCGGCGGTGCGGCGGGTGGAGGAGGCGGCGCTCGCGCAGCAGGGGCACGTCGCCGCCGTGCAGACCCGCGAGGAGCTGGCGGGGCTGCGCGAGGAGGGGGGAGAGGTGGTGCGCGTCACCGCCCGCGACGGGCGCGACGTCCTGGCGGGGTCGCAGCGGGCGGTGCGGGGGGTGGTATTCGACAGCGTGGCGGCCGCGCCGCTGGCGGGGGCGCGCGTCTTCCTCTCGGGGACGTCGTTCGCGGCCGAGACCGACTCGGGCGGACGGTACGAGATCGCGGGGGTGCCGGAGGGCGAGTACACGGTCTCCTTCACCCACCCCGTCCTCCGCGAGCTGGGCGCGGTGCCGGCGAGCGCGAAGGTGCGGATGGCGGGCGAGGGCGGCGCGGAGGCGGCGCTCGCCGTCCCCTCGCTCGCCACGCTGGCGGCGGCGCACTGCCCCTCCGGCGGCGCGGCGCTCCTGGGGCGGGTGCGCGACGCGGGGGGCCAGCCGGTGG
>DATACF010000343.1:0-2932 GCA_036259235.1 Longimicrobium sp.
CATCGTAAGTCGATGCCGGGCCTCTTCTTAAGCTAGTCGGGACGGCCGGATTTGAACCGGCGACCCCCTGAACCCCATTCAGGTGCGCTACCGGGCTGCGCCACGTCCCGAAACCGGTATTCCCGGTCACGAGCCGAAGCCCGCGCCAAGGAGAGAAACAATAGCCCCAACGGGCGTTTACGTCAACCCCCGCCGCCGGCCCCCGCGCCCTCCGGCGGCACGTCCGTCCGCAGCCAGTCCTCCCGCAGCCGCCGCGCCTCCTCCGTCGCGTCCTCGACCTCCCGGAGCGCCAGGCGCGCCGGCGGGCGCGTCTCCACCTCCACCTCCAGCGTCAGGAGCTCGTCGCGGCGGAAGACCGCCAGCCGCGCCCGCTCGCCGGGCGTCTTCTCCATCAGCCGGGCGGAGAGCGACTCGGGCCCCACCCGCAGCCCGTCGAGCGCCACCAGCTCGTCGCCCGCGTTGACCCCCGCGCGCCAGGCCGGGCTCCCGGCCAGGACGCTCCCCACGACCGTCTTCCCCCCCTCGTGCTTGAACTGCACGCCGAAGCTCACCTCGCCCCGCGGCGGCGCCGACGGGTCGCCCCCCGGGCCCATCACCCCGGCGCCCACCGGCGGCGCCCCCGGCCGCCCCTCGTGCGCGGGGACGAGCTTCAGCCCCGCCGCCGCCAGCTCCGCCGCGTAGTCCAGCTCCTCCGTCCCCCGTAAGGCTCGGTCGAAGAAGCCCGACAGCTCCTCCCCCGCCACCTCCGCCGCCACCCGCTCCACCGTCCCGGGCGGGAAGCCCACGTCGCGCGCCCCCCACCCGTCCCAGAGCGCCCGCATCACGTCGTCGAGCGACCGCGCGTTCCCCGTCGCCCGGCGGATGCGGAGGTCGAGGAGGAGCGCGACGAGGCCGCCCTTGTGGTAGTACGAGATCGTCGCGTTCGACGAGTTGGCGTCCGGGCGGTAGAACTTGATCCAGGCGTCGAACGACGCGTCCTCCAGCGGCTGCACCGTCCTCCCGGGGAGCCCCTGGAGACGCGTGACCTGCTCCGCCACCTTGTCGAGGTAGCGCTGCGGGGGGATCAGCCCCGCGCGGCGGAGGAAGAGGTCGGTGTAGTAGGTGGTGATCCCTTCCACCACCCAGAGCTCGCGCGTGTACGCCTCGCGGGTGTAGTCGAAGGGCCCCAGCACCGCCGGGCGGATCCGCTTCCCGTTCCAGAGGTGGAAGAACTCGTGGGCCACCAGCCCCAGGAAGTTCTCGTACGGCACCCCGCGGAAGCTCCACCGGTCGGCCAGGAGCACCGTCGACTCGCGGTGCTCCAGCCCCCCCGAGCCCCCGGGGGTGAGGTGGAGGATGAAGGTGTACGACGCGTACGGGAGCTCCCCGAAGAGCGCCCGCTCGGCGCGGACGATCCGCGTGGTGTCGGCCACCAGCCGCCGCGGGTCGTGGTTCCCCCGCCCCCAGATCGCCCACCGGTGCCGCTTCCCGTCGATCTCCCACTCGATCAGCTCGTGGGTGCCGATCTCGATCGGCGCGTCCACCAGTGCGTCGTAGCTCTCGGCGCGGAAGGCGAGGGGACTTCCGTCCTCGGGGAGGGCAGTGGTGGCGCGCCACCCGGCCGGGGCCTCGACCTCCACCCGGTGCGGCGCCCCCTCGCGCCCCTCCAGGTAGACGAAGACGCTGGCGCCGTTGATGGAGGCGTGGGAGGCGTCGACGTGGGAGGTGCGGACGGAGAGCTCGTTGGCGTAGACGGTGTAGCGGGCGCGGAGCGTCCCGTCGGCCGGGGCCTCGACGCGCCAGGCGTTCTTGTCCGTCTTCTCGGCCGCCAGCGGGCGCCCGGCCCCGTCCTCGGCCGCCAGGGCGACGACGTTGCGGGGGAACTCGCGCATCAGGTACGACCCCGGGGTCCACGACGGCATCACCAGCCGCGCGGGGCCCCGGACGTCGTGGGCCGTGAGCTCGACGTGGACGAGGTGCGTGTGGGGCTCCGGGATCCGGAGCCGGTAGGTGGTCCCTTCCACGCGGCTAGCGGCGGCGCCCGCGGGTGACCTTCTTCTTCTTCTTCCGCCCGCCGGTGAAGAAGAGGGCGGCGGCGGCCCCGGCCACGACCCCCGCGCCGATGGCGGCGGGGTTCAGGAGGCGCGAGGCGGGCGACTCCTTGAGGATGCTCCCGGCCATGAAGAGCATGTTGGCCGGGCGCTCGGCCAGACGGCGCATCAGGTACGGGTACCACGAGTCGCCGAAGGGGACGTAGACGCGGACGTTGTACCCCTCCTCGCGGAGGCGCGTCTGGAGGTCGCGGCGGACGCCGTAGAGCATCTGGAACTCGAAGCCCTCCTTGCCGATCCCCTTCTCCCAGGCGAAGCGCCGCGCGTGGTCGATGATCTTCTCGTCGTGCGTGGCGATGGCCGGGTACTTCCCCGCCTCCAGGAGGCGCTCCATCTCGTCGACGAAGGCGCGGTCGACGTCGGCCTTGTCGGGGTAGGCGACCGTGGCGGGCTCCTTGTACGCCCCCTTCACCAGCCGCACGCGCGACCCCAGGCGGATCATCCGCTCCAGGTCGTCGGGTGTGCGGTAGAGGTAGCTCTGGAGGACGGTGCCGGTGTTGTGGAAGCCGTCGGCCCAGAGCGCCTCCACCAGCGCCACGGTGCGCTCGGTGTAGGCGGAGCTCTCCATGTCAAGGCGGACGAAGACCTCGCCCTCGCCGTCGCCCAGCTCGCGGGCGCGCTGGAGGACCATCTCGATGTTGCGGCGGCAGAAGTCCTCGTCGAGGTCGAAGCCGAACTGGGTGGGCTTGACCGAGACGTTGGCCTCGACGCCTTCGCGGGCGATGGTCTCCAGGATCCGCAGCACCATGTCGGTGGCGGCCTGGGCCTCCTCGCGGGTGGAGACGGCCTCGCCCAGGTAGTCGAGGGAGACGGAGAGGCCCGCGCGCTCAACCGCGCGGGCC
>DATACF010000344.1:0-4968 GCA_036259235.1 Longimicrobium sp.
CGGCGGCGGAGGAAGGGGCGGGCGTCGAGCGCCTCGGGCGAGCGGGAGGCGTCGTAGCGGCCGGTGACCATCGACCGCAGCGACTGGGGGTCGACGGCGAAGACCATGAAGACGTGGCCCACCGAGAGGGCGACCAGCGCCACCATCACCAGGAAGTGCCAGTAGCGGACCCAGACGTAGCCGCCCAGGAGGTCGGTGAGCCACGCCAGCTGCACCGGCTTCCAGAGCGCGACCCCGGTGACGACGGCCGCGGCGCCCACGAGAGGGAGGGAGAAGTAGGCGAGCTTCTGAAGCGCGTTGTGCTTCCCCTGGCGCGGGTGGTCCTTCCGGACGAAGAGGTAGAACTTCACCATCTCCCGCGCGTCGCGGAGGTCGCCGCGGCGGGGGGCCAGGTCGCGCCACTCTCCGTGGAGGTAGACGAAGGCGAGGTAGACCAGCCCGTTCACGAAGAGCACCCACATCATCGCGAAGTGCCAGTTCCGCGCGCCGGCCAGCCACCCGCCGAAGGTCATCCACGCCGGGAACGGCTTCCCCTCGGGCCAGGGCCAGCAGCAGAACTCCTCGCCGCGCCGCGCGAAGCGGGGGTACGCGTTGAAGATGCGCATCCCGCTGGAGATCATGATCGTCACCGCGACCACGTTCACCCAGTGCGTCGCGCGCACCACCCAGTGGTGCCGGACCGTCGTCGCCTCGTCCGCCATCGCCCCCTCTCCGCCGTCGGTCCGCCTGCGCGTGCCGCCGTTGCCCCGCGGCTCCTCCCAGTGTAGCGTTCGGCTCCGAAAGAGGGCAACGATGAGAGACGACCCGGGAGGAGGACGAGGATGGAGGTGTTCACGGGCGACTGGGCCGTCGCCTGCTGCGAGCGGCTGAACGCGCGCGAGGGGTACCGCGCGGCCGCCGCGGCGTGGGAGGGGAGCATCGTGCTGGCGATGGCGGCCGACCCCGCGCAGGGGATCGACGCCGACCGCGCCGTCTTCATCGACGCGCACCGGGGCGAGTGCCGCGGCGCCTGGCCGGCGAGCGCCGCCGAGCAGGAGGGCGCGGCCTACGTCTTCCGCGCCGACCCGGCCACCTGGAAGCGCCTCCTGGCCGCCGAGACCGACCCGGTGAGCGCCGTCATGGCGGGCAAGCTCCGCCTCGTCCGCGGCTCGCTGATGACGCTGGCGAAGTACGCCGCCGCCGCCCGCGAGATGGTCGCCGCCGCCGGCGAGGTCGGCGGCACCTTCCCCGCCCCCCGCGCCTGACGCGAAGCCGCATGGACCGTCGCGACCTCTTCCGCCGGCCGCTCGCCGCCGCCGCCCAGCTCGCCGCGCCGGTCCACGCCGCCCTCCAGCACGAGGCGCCGGGGACCGAGCCGGGGCACCTCCCCCTGCGCCCGGGCGCCACGCCCCCGCGGGTGACGGCGCTGGCCTACTCGGCGCACGAGCTCACCGAGCACACCGTCGACGACTTCGAGACGCTCCGGAGCATGCGGGGGAAGTGGCCCGTCCTCTGGGTCAACGCCGACGGCGTCACCCACGCCGAGACGGTGCGGCGCCTGGGCGACGTCTTCGGCCTCCACCGCCTGGCGCTGGAGGACGTGATGCAGGTGCCCCAGCGCGCCAAGGCCGACGCGTACGACGGCTACCTCTTCGTCGTCCTGCGGATGGCCCGCCACACGCCCGCGCTCGACCTGGAGCAGATCGGCGTCTTCGTGGGCCCGGACTTCGTCGTCACCTTCCAGGAGCGCCCCGGCGACCCGCTCGACCCCGTGCGCGCGCGGATCCGCGCCGGACACGCCCGCATCCGCGCCTCTGGCCCCGACTACCTGGCGTACGCGGTCATCGACGCCATCGTCGACCACTACTTCCCCGTGCTGGAGGTGTACGCCGACGCGCTCGACGCGCTGGAGGACGAGATCGCCGAGCGGCCGAACCCGTCGTGCATGTCGCGGCTGCACCGGATCAAGCGCGACCTGATGGCGCTGCGGCGCGCCATCTGGCCCCTCCGCGAGGCGCTGAGCCGGCTGGTGCGCGAGCCCGTCCCCCCGCTGCGCGACGAGACGGGGGTGTACCTGCGCGACTGCGAGGACCACGTCTTCCAGATCCTCGACCTGGTCGAGACGTACCGCGAGGTGGCGTCCTCCCTCACCGACCTCTACCTGTCGACGGTGAGCACGCGCACCAACGACATCATGAAGGTGCTCACCATCTTCGCCTCCATCTTCATCCCCCTCGGCTTCATCACCGGGATCTACGGGATGGACGTGGAGCACGCGCGCGGCTGGTGGTGGAGCCTCCCCTTCGTGATGGCCGAGATGGGGATCGCCGCCCTCCTCCTCCTGGCGTACTTCTGGCGCAAGGGATGGATCGGGCAGAGATAGGACGGGAGCGAATGGACACCACGACCCGGCACCTGGCGCGCGACGAAGTCGTCCGGCTGATTCGCGCGCAGGAAGAGAAGCTGAAGCGGGACTTCGGCGTGCGGACGATCTCGCTCTTCGGCTCCGTCGCGCGCGACGAGGCCGCACCCGGGAGCGACGTGGACGTGCTGGTGGAGTTCGAGAAGGCGACCTTCGCCGGCTACATGGGGCTCAAGTTCTTCCTCGAAGAGCTGCTGGGCACCTCGGTCGACGTCGCCACACCGGGCTCGCTGCGCCCCCGCGTCAGGGCGTCCGTCCTCCGGGAGGCGCTCCTTGTCGCGTGACTGGCGCGCGTTCCTCGACGACCTGATCGAGCACCTGGAGTACGTGGTCCGCTTCACCTCGGACGTCACGTTCGAGGAGTTCGCCGGGAACACGGAGAAGTACCTGGCCGTCACCCGCGCCTTCGAGATCGCGGGAGAAGCGGCGAAGCAGGTCCCCGCCGACGTGCGCGCGCGTCACCCGGAGGTGGACTGGAAGGGCCTCACCGGCTTCCGGGACATCCTCGCCCACGCGTACTTCCGCCTGGAGGCCGAGATCGTGTGGGACGCCGCGATCCAGAGCGCCCCTCCGACTCTCGCCCATGCGAAGCGCCTGCTCGCGATCGCGGAGCAGGAGGACCCGGCGTGACACCCCGCCCAGAGAGCACCGTGGACGTGACCTTCGACCCCGCCGGGCCCGGCGACGAGGAGGAGCTCGTGGAGATGCTCCGCGAGTTCTACGCGCACGAGGGGCTGTCGTACGACGACGCGCGGGCGCGGAGGGCGCTGGAGCGGCTGCTGGCCGACGACGCGCTGGGGCGGGTCTGGATCGCCCGCGCCGGAGGCGAGACGGCGGGGTACTTCGTGGTCACCTTCGGCTACAGCCTGGAGTTCGGCGGGAGGGACGCCTTTCTCGACGAGCTGTACCTGCGCGAGGGGTTCCGGGGGAGCGGCGCGGGGCGGCGGGCCCTCGAGCGCGCGGTGGAGGCGTGCCGCGAGATGGGGATCGAGGCGCTGCACCTGGAAGTGGAGCGGCACAACACCTCGGCGCAGGGCTTCTACCGCCGCCTGGGCTTCCACGACCACGACCGCTACCTGATGACCCGCTGGGTGGCCGAGCCCGCGCCGCACCACGAAGCACGCACGGAAGGATGAAGGTGGAGACGGAGACCGACGCGCCGGCCGAGACCGGGCTGGGCGCGCGCCTCCCCGAGGTGCGCGTGGCGCCGCCGGGGCCCGAGTCGCGGCGGCTGGCGGCGGAGCTGGCGCGGCACGAGTCGCCGAACGTGACGTACCTGGCCGACGACTTCCCCGTCTTCTGGGAGGCGGCGCGGGGCGCCAACGTCCGCGACGTGGACGGCAACGTCTACGTCGACCTCACCGCCGCCTTCGCCGTGGCGGGGCCCGGCCACGCGCACCCGCGGATCGTGGCGGCCGTCCGCGAGCAGGCGGGGCGGCTGATGCACGGGATGGGCGACGTCCACCCGCCGGCGATCAAGGTCGACCTCCTCCGCGCGCTGGCCGAGGTCGCGCCGGGAGGCCTCAACCGCGCCATCCTCGCCAGCTCCGGCGCCGAGGCGGTGGAGGCGGCGCTGAAGACGGCGGCCCTCGCCACGGGGAAGCCGCGCGTCCTCGCCTTCCACGGCGGCTACCACGGGCTCACCTACGGCGCCCTCTCGGTTTCGGCGCGCGAGGACTTCCGCGCGCCCTTCCTCCCGCAGCTCCAGCGCACCGCCGTCTTCGCCCCGTACCCGTACGCCTACCGCTCGCCCTTCGGCACCGGCGCGGACGAGGTGGGTGCGGCCACGCTCCGCTACGTCGAGCACCTCCTCGACACGCCGGGGACGGCGTCGGAGGGTGTGGGCGCCATCCTGGTGGAGCCGGTGCAGGGGCGCGGGGGCGACGTGGTGCCGCCGGACGGCTTCCTCCCGGGATTGCGGCGGATCTGCGACGAGCGGGGGCTGCTGCTGGTGTTCGACGAGATCTACACCGGGTTCGGGCGCACGGGGCGGTGGTTCGCGGGGGAGCACTGGGGGGTGGTGCCGGACCTGATGGCGGTGGGGAAGGGGCTCACGGGCGGCTTCCCCTTCGCGGCGTGCATCGGCACCGACGCGGTGATGGAGGCGTGGCCCCGCTCGCGCGGCGAGGCCATCCACACCTCCACCTTCCTGGGCCACCCGGTGGGGTGCGCCGCCGCCCTCGCCTCCATCGCCGCGCTCCGCGAGGAGCGGCTGGTGGAGCGCGCGGCGGAGGTGGGGGCGACGATCCAGCGGCGGCTGGAGGCGATGACGGCCGACCACCCGCGCGTGGGCGAGGTGCGCGGGCGGGGGATGATGATCGGCGTCGAGCTGGTGCGCGACCGGGCGACGCGCGAGCCCGCGCCGGAGCTGGCGGGGCGCGTGGTGGTGGAGACGCTCCGGCGGGGCGTGCTGATGCTGGGGGGCGGAGTGCACGGGAACGTGCTGTCGCTCTCGCCGCCGTTCGTGATCACGGAGGGGCAGGTGGAGGCGGCGCTGGGGGTGCTGGGGGAGGTGCTGGAGGGGATCCGGTAGGCGGGCTGGGTGTGGGCGACGAGGGGTGGTGCGC
>DATACF010000345.1:0-3539 GCA_036259235.1 Longimicrobium sp.
ACCCCCGCCCGGCCAGCACCGGCGCGTCGAACGCCGCGAAGAAGTCCGGCGCCACCGCGGCCCGCGTCACCCGCTCCACCTTCGACGCCGCGCCGGGGATCTCCACCTCGATCCAGCGGTCCGGGTGGCGGAGCCGCGGGAGGCTCTCGCCGAAGGCCACGCGCTCCACCCCCGGCTCGGCCGCGAAGCGCTCCGCCAGCCGCCCCACCGCCGCCGCGTACCGCGCCCGGAACGCCTCGCCCTTCGGGTCGAGCGGCGCGCCGTCGGCCCCGAACGGGTCCATCTCCACCCGCACCGAGAGGTAGCGCTCGTCCGGGAAGCCCGCGTCGGCGTTGCGCAGGTCCGCGATCTCGTCGTACAGCACGTAGGCGAAGACGGGGAAGGCCACCGTCACCGCCACCTGCGCCACGATCACCGCCGTCCACACCCCGCCGAAGCGGAACCCCCCGCCCCCCGCCGACGCCCGCTGGAGCCCCGCGCGCAACCCCCGCGTGGCCTTGAGCCCGGGGAGCCCTCCCGCCACGAGCGCCGCCAGCACGGTCAGGACGACGGTGTACGCCACCGTCACCGCCGAGAGCCGGGGCCGGAGCCAGAAGGGGAAGAAGTCGCTCGCCGCCCGGAGCGCCGTGAACGCGTGCTCGAGCCCCGCCTCCACCGCCGCCAGCCCCACCGCCGCCCCCAGCGCCGCCAGCACCAGCGCTTCCGCGAAGAGCTGCCCGACGATCCGCCCCCGCGTGGCCCCCAGCGCCCCCCGCAGCACCAGCTCCCGCTCACGCGTCGCCGCCCGCGCGAAGGTCAGCAGCGCCACGTTCCCGCAGACGAGGACGAGGAGCATCACCAGGAAGAGGTTGATCGACCCCACCCCCACCGCCGAGAGCGTGCTCACCTCCAGGATCGAGCGGGGATACGGGAGCACCCGCGGCCGCAGCTGTCCGTGCGTCTCCGGCGCGTCCGCCGCCATCCGCTCGCCGAGGGCCGCGAACTCGGCCCGCGCCTCCTCCAGCGTGGCCCCGGGGGCCAGCCGGCCGAAGACCCGCACCCGCGGCGACTCGCCCGGCGCGGCGGCCGCGAGGGGGTCGAGGTGGAGGGGGACCCAGAGCGCCTGGTCGACGGGGAAGCCGTACCCCTCGGGCATCACCCCCACCACCGTGTGCACGCTCCGCCCCAGCCGCACCTCGCGCCCCACCACCCCGGGATCGCCCCCGAAGCGCCGCCGCCAGAGGTCGTGCGAGAGGACGACGACGGGCGCGGCCCCCGGCGCCTCGTCCTCCGCCACCAGGGGGCGGCCGTGGAGGGGGGCGGCGCGCGCCACCCGGAACGCCGCCGCGCCGACCTCCGCCACCTCCACCGGCTCGCCGTTCCCGTCGCCGGTGATCAGGTTCCGCTCCACGTGGCGGAAGGCCCCCATCTCCTCCACCGTCCGCGCCTCCGCCGCCCACCGCGCGAAGTCGTGGAGCGTCGGGATCTCCGAGCGCGCCGCCGCGCGGTCGAGCGTCTTGACGCCCACGATCCGCTCCCCCTGCTCCAGCGGGAGCTTCGGGAAGACGAGCTGGTGGATGACCTCGAAGGTCCCCGCCCCCACCCAGATGGCGAAGGCGATGGCGAGGCCGCCCACCCCCGTGAGCCCCGGGTAGCGGACGAGCATGCGGAGGCCGAGCTTGAAGTCCAGCGAGGAGAAGCCGGTCGTCATGGGGCGCGTTTTCGGGCTGGAGTGGCGTGCGTCGGGCGGGACGTGGACCGGTGCCCTTCAAAGGCATCTCCCGCGCCGCGTCTCGCCGTCGCGCTCAAGTTACGAACACGCCGCCGCTTGCGCCTCCTCGTCCGGGTGGAGGCGGTGCGAGGAAGTGTCCGCCCGTGGGACGGAGCCATCCCGCGGGCGGACAGCCGGGGGCGCCGTGGTCAGGGGTTTGCAGAAGGAGGGGGCGCGGGGGACATGGCCCTTTCGCGCTCCACCCGCTCCCCACTACCGAAAACGCGACGGAGACCGACGTGGAAACCGGCACCCCGCGGCGCCCGACGGGGGTGCCCGGCCTCGACGAAGTCCTGCACGGCGGCCTTCCGCCCGAGCGCGCCTACCTGGTCCGGGGCGGCCCCGGGACGGGGAAGACCACGCTGGGCCTCCACTTCCTCCGGACCGGCGCCGCCCTCGGCGAGCCGGTCCTCCTCGTCACCCTCGAGTCGGCCGAGCCCCAGCTCCGCCACGACGCCGCCACCCAGGGGCTCGACCTGTCGGGGATCACCTTCCTCGACCTGAGCCCCACCCGCGACTTCTTCGCCGAGAACCAGAGCTACGACATCTTCTCGCCCGCCGACGTCGAGCGCGACCCCACCACCCGGCGGATCGTCGAGACCGTCGAGGGGCTGAAGCCGCAGCGGGTCTTCGTCGACGCGGTCACCACGCTCCGCTACCTGGCCCCCGACGCCTTCCAGTTCCGCAAGCAGGCGCTCTCCTTCCTCCGCTACCTCGTCGAGCAGGGCGCCACCATCCTCCTCAGCTCCGAGCCCACCGGGAGCGTCCCCGACGACGACCTCCGCTTCATGAGCGACGGGATCATCGAGCTCGAGATCTCCCCCGAGCACGGCGTCCTCCGGCGCTCGCTCAGCGTCAGCAAGCTCCGGGGCTCCGACTTCGAGGGCGGGCGCCACTCCATGCGGCTGACCGCGGCGGGGATGAAGGTGTACCCGCGGCTGGTCCCCGGGGCGCACGTCCGCCCTTTCGACCCCGAGCTGATCTCCTCGGGGCTCGTGGAGCTCGACGAGATGCTGGGCGGCGGGATCGAGCGGGGGACGATCACCATCGTCAGCGGCCCCAGCGGCGTGGGGAAGACGACGCTGGGGATGCAGTTCATGAAGGAGGCGGCCTCCCGGGGCGAGAGATCGGTGGTCTACGCCTTCGAGGAGCAGGTCGACACCCTCCTCCACCGCTGCGACTCCGTCCATATCCCGGTCCGCGACATGATCGCGGCCGGGACGCTCTCGGTGGTGGAGGTGGAGCCGCTCCGCTTCTCGCCCTCCGAGTTCGCGCTCCTGGTGCGCCGCGAGGTCGAGGACCGCGGCGCGCGGCTGGTGATGATCGACGGGATCGCGGGGTACCGTCTGACGCTGGCCGGCGACGACCTGGTGTCGCACCTCCACGCCCTGGGGCGCTACCTCAAGAACATGGGCGCCACCGTCCTCCTCCTGAACGAGATGGAGGACATCACCGGCGACTTCCGGGCGACGGGGGTCGGCGTCAGCTACCTCTGCGACAACCTCCTCTTCCTCCGCTACCTGGAGATGGGGGGCGAGCTGCGCCGGAGCGTGGGGGTGCTCAAGAAGCGCATGGGCGACTTCGCCAAGACGCTGCGCGAGATCGAGATCACCTGCGACGGCGTGCGGGTGGGCGCCCCGCTGACGGGGCTGCGCGGGGTGCTGACCGGCACCCCGGAGTGGGTGGGGGACCACCGCCGCCCCGGGCCTGCGTGAGCACCGCCCCGGCGGCCGGTCTGGCGGAGCCCTCCGCCGAGCCCGCTCCGCGCGCCGGGGCGGCCGCCCCGCGC
>DATACF010000346.1:0-5654 GCA_036259235.1 Longimicrobium sp.
GGGGGAGCCTCCCTCGCGCGCCGCAGCAGACACTCTGCACCAGAGGGTGTGAGGCTCAGCCGCCGCCCCCCTGGTCGTGCACCGCGCATGTGACGGGATAGACTTTCCAGTCTTCCTCGCCCGTCTCCACCCGGACCCACGCGCTGCCCGACGCGATGCACCGGCCGGCGACGCTCCCGCTCGCGCCATCGGCCAGGACCTGGGTCAGAAGGGGGAAGCTCGCCGTGGGGGAGAGGCTGGCCGCGGGGGGAGTGGTTCCGATTGCCACCCTGACGACCGGAGACGCTTCTATCCCGTTCGGGACCGTGGCCGCGACGCTGCGCGGCGTTCCTCCCGGCACCGAGATCACGAAGGTGCCCCCAGCGGCGAAGTTGCGTAGGTCTTCATTTGTGGGGCCGCATCTCACGACATAGATCCTCGGCGGCTGATCCTCCGCTGTGTACACCCACACCCATACGTCGCCTTGGAGCCAGCACAGGACCCTCACCAGGCGCTCCGCTCCCGGAGTATTAGGATTGACAGGGTGATTCAGTACGACCGGAGACTCGAAGTTCGTGCCAGGCCAGGTGAACCTCAGGTCAGTTCGGTTTTCCGGTACCTCGATGATGGCCGACTCGCCGACTGCGCGATCAATCCTGGGCTGCTCCGGGGGGGGCACCTGGCAGGAAAGCGGGTAGATTGTCGAGGTTCCATTCTGCCAGTTCACCCTGATCCATGCGTCGCCTATCAACGAACACTTCACACGAACACGTTCCTCATTGGTGACCATGGCTTCCGCGAACCACGAGGGAGCATCGTCGTGAGGGTAGGTGACCCTGACGTCCCTGGGCGGAGCCGGTTCGTCCACTAACATGTCAAGGTGAAAAGATACTCCCACCACGGCCGAAATAAGCTCCTCCACCACCACCTGGGTCGGGCGATCGTGTACCGGGACGGTTACCGCATCGCACGCGGTGGATGTCAGCGTACAAAACGCCAATAAAATCGCACCCACAGGGATCTTCCACATACCTTCCCCTTCGATCTGTGACTGGTTGTCCTCGCCACCAGGGCCGTCCCAAAATCGCACGATCACAATAATCTGCCGGAGAATGTGGAATGTCAACAAAAATATCCTTAATAGATCGCTCCGTATAAAATTATAATGCGAAAGACTGGCGCCATGCGGCGGTAATCATGTTTTCACATCAGTACTCTCCCTCCGCAGGCGGCAACGCTCCACTTGCCCCGCCGCGGCGCGCACCCTATCTGTTTGTCGCAGCCTTGCCCCACCCATGCCCCGGCGCATCCCGCCTGCCCCGTCCGCCCGCCGCGTGGGTCCACCGTCCCCTGAAACTCGTCCGGAGCCGCGCCCGTGGCAGAACCGGTGGAGATCTCTCTTTCCGTCAACGGCGCCCCGCGCAGCGCCGCGGTCGAGCCGCGCCTCCTCCTTTCCGACTTCCTCCGCCAGGAGCTGGGGCTGACAGGAACGCACGTCGGCTGCGAGCACGGCGTCTGCGGCGCGTGCACGGTCCTCGTCGACGGCGAGGCGGTGCGCGCGTGCCTCGTCTTCGCCGTGCAGGCCGACGGCGCGGAGGTGACCACCGTCGAAGGGCTCACCCCCGGCGACGGCGCGCTCCACCCGCTCCAGGAGGCCTTCCGCGACGCGCACGGGCTCCAGTGCGGCTTCTGCACGCCGGGGATCCTGATGTCGATGGTCCCCTTCCTCCGCGACCACCCCACGCCGAGCGAGCCCGAGGTCCGCGAGGCCCTCTCCGGCAATCTCTGCCGCTGCACCGGCTACCAGAACATCGTCGAGGCCGTCCAGCTCGCCGCCGCGCGCATGGCCGCGCCCGCGACCTCCGCCGCGGCCGCCGCGGAGGCGGGCTCGTGAGCCGCGTCCACGTCGGGACCTCGCCCGTCCGCAACGAGGACCGGGCGCTGCTGACCGGCCGGGCCACCTTCGTCGACGACGTGCAGCTCCCCGACATGCTGCACGCGGCGTTCGTCCGCAGCGACCACGCGCACGCGCTCATCCGCGGGATCGACGTCTCCGCCGCCCTCGCGCGCCCCGGCGTCGTCGCCGTCATCACCGCCGAGGACCTGGGCGACTACTGGCAGCCGGGGCCGCTCCTGGTGCCGCCGCCGCCGATCGAGGGGATCGTCTTCAACCAGGCGTCGCAGGTGCCGCTGGCCAAGGACCGCGTCCGCCACGTCGGCGAGGCGATCGCGATGGTGATCGCCGAGAGCCGCTACCTGGCCGAGGACGCGCTCTCCGACGTCGTCGTCGACCTGGAGCCGCTGGAGCCGGTGGTCGACCTCGAGGCGGCGCTGGCCGACGACGCGCCCGTCCTCCACCCGCAGCTGGGGACCAACCTGGCCGCCCACGTCGTCCAGCGGCACGGCGACTACGAGGACGCGCTGGCCGCGGCCGACCTCGTGATCCAGCGCCGCTTCCACTACGACCGCGGCGCGGCGGCGGCGATGGAGAACCGCGCGGTGGCGGCGCGGTGGGACGCGCGCGCCGAAGAGCTCACGGTGTGGGACACCACGCAGGCGCCCATCCCCATCCGCAACGGGCTGGCGCGGATGCTGGGGCTCCTGGAGTCGCGGGTGCGCGTCGTCGCCCCGTTCGTGGGCGGCGGCTTCGGGCCCAAGATCATGATGTTCTACCCCGAGGAAGTCCTCGTCCCCTGGGCGGCGATGCGGCTGGGGCGGCCGGTGAAGTGGACCGAGGACCGGCAGGAGAACTTCTTCGCCACCACGCAGGAGCGGTCGCAGATCCACGACGCGGAGATCGCCTTCAGCCGCGACGGGAAGATTTTAGGCGTCCGCGACTTCTTCTTCCACGACACCGGCGCCTACGACCCGTACGGGCTGACGGTCCCCATCAACTCCCAGTGCACGCTGCTGGGGCCGTACGACGTCCCCGCGTATCACAGCGAGTTCCGGGCGGTCTTCACCAACCGGACGACGGTGACGCCGGTGCGCGGGGCGGGGCGGCAGCACGGCGTCTTCGTGATGGAGCGGCTCCTCGACATCGGCGCGCGCGAGCTGGGGCTGACGCCGCACGAGATCCGCCGCCGCAACTACCTCCGCGACGACGTCTTCCCCCACACCTTCCAGATCCTCTTCCAGGACTTCGCTCCCCTCTACTACGACAGCGGCAACTACGCCCCCGCGCTGGAGGCCGCCCTCGACATCGTCGGCCGCGAGACGTTCCGCGCCGAGCAGGCGCGGCTCCGCGCGGAGGGGCGCTTCATCGGCCTGGGCGTCGTCTCCTACGTGGAGGGGACGGGGATCGGGCCGTACGAGGGCGCGCGCGTCACCGTCGAGCCCAGCGGGCGGGTGCGCGTGGCGACGGGGCTGGGGACGCAGGGGCAGGGGCACTACACGGCGTTCGCGCAGATCGTGGCCGAGGTGCTGGACGTCGCCGTCGCCGACGTGCACGTGGTGACCGGCGACACGCGCGAGTTCGGGTGGGGGACGGGGACCTTCGCCAGCCGCGGCGCCGTCGTCGCCGGGAGCGCCTGCCACGAGGCCGCGCTGGCGGTGCGGCGGAAGGTGATCGACGTCGGCGCGCGCGTGCTGGGCGTCGACGCGGACGACGTCGAGCTCGCCGGCGGCACGGTGCGCGTGCGGGGCGACGAAGGCCGGTCGATGCCGCTCGGCCAGCTCGCCGGGCACGCCAACCCCCTGCGTGGCGCGGTGACGCCGGGGACGGAGCCGGGGCTGGAGGCCACCGCCTACTTCGGCCCCGACCACGGGAGCACGGCGAGCGGCGTGCACGCGGTGGTCGTCGAGGTCGACCCCGAGACGGCGCTGGTGAAGTTCCTCCGCTACGTCGTCGTCCACGACTGCGGGAAGCTGATCAACCCGACGATCGTCGCCGGGCAGGTGCAGGGCGGGGTGGCGCACGGGATCGGGAACGCCTTTTTCGAGCAGCTGGTCTACGACGAGGGCGCGCAGCTGATGAACGCATCGTTCATGGACTACCTGCTGCCGACGTCGATGGACGTGCCGAAGGTGGAGATGGCGCACCGCGAGACCGCCGCGCCGCTCAACCCGCTGGGCCTGAAGGGCGTCGGCGAGGCCGGGTGCATCCCCACCGGCGCCGCCTTCGCCCAGGCGGTGGAGGACGCGCTCCCCCACCTGGCGCTCGAGATCCGCGAGATCCCGCTCTCGCCCAACCGGCTCTTCGAGCTCCTGCGCGACGCTTCGGGATAGGGGACAGGGAACAGGGGACAGGGGACAGCAAGCAAAAACGTCTCGAAGGCTGCCCGTGATTCCCTGTGCCGTCCTGTTGGCTGTCCCCTGTACCCTGTCCCCTGTACCCTCGGTTTCTCATGATCGTCGACGGCGAGCACACCTTTCCCGGGCCGCGCGAGGCGGTGTGGGAGCTGCTGCAGGACCCCGAGGTGCTGGCGAAGGCCATGCCCGGCGCGAAGCGGCTCACGGCCACCGGCGACGGGACGTACGAGGGGGTGATCCGCATCGGCGTGGGGCCGGTGACGGCGGCCGAGTGGTCGCTGAACGTGGCGCTGGAAGACCGCGTGCCCCCCGCCAGCTACGTGATGCGCGTGGACAGCAAGGGCGCCCTCGGCTTCACCCGCGGCACCGCGAACGTCACGCTGGAGGAGGTGGCGGAGGGGACGCGGATGCTCTACCACGCCGACCTCGCCATCGGCGGCAGGGTGGCCAGCGTGGGCCAGCGCCTCCTCGACCAGGTGGCGAAGATGCTGACGAAGCAGGGGCTGAGCGCGCTCAACAAGGAGATGGAGGCCCGGCTGGCCGACGGCGCCGGGGACGAGGCGGCGCGATGAAGCCCGCGCCGTTCGAGTACCATCGCCCGGCTTCGGTGGACGAGGCGCTGGCGCTGCTGGCGGAGCACGGCTACGACGCCAAGCTCCTGGCCGGCGGCCAGAGCCTGGTGCCGGCGATGAACTTCCGCCTCGCGCAGCCGGCGGTGCTGATCGACCTGAACCGCGTGGCGGGGCTGGACGGGATCGGCGAGGCGGAGGGCGGCGTGAGGATCGGCGCGATGGCGCGGCAGCGGGCGGCGGAGCGGAGCCCGCTGGTGGCCGCGCGCGCGCCGCTGTTGGCCGAGACGCTCCCGTACGTGGCGCATGCGCAGATCCGCAACCGCGGCACGGTGGGCGGGAGCATCGCCCACGCCGACCCGGCGGGGGAGATCGGCGCGGTGATGCTGGCGCTGGGGGCGCGCTTCCACCTCCGCGGGCCCGGCGGGACGCGCGCGGTGGAGGCGGCGGAGTTCTTCACCGGGCTCTTCGGCACCGCGCTGGAGGCGGAGGAGATGCTGGTGGAGGCGGAGATTCCGCCCGCCGCGCCGGGGACGGGGTGGGCCTTCGACGAGGTGTCGCGGCGCCACGGCGACTACGCGCTGGCGGGGCTGGCGGCGGCGGTGGAGGTGGACGCCGCCGGGCGCTGCACCGCCGCCCGCATCGCGCTCTTCGGCGTCGGCGACGGGCGGGTGCTGGCGGCGGAGGCCGGCGCGGCGCTCGTCGGCCAGGCGCCCACGGAGGATGCCGTCCGCGCCGCCGCCGACGCCGCGGCGCAGCGCGACGTCGACCCGCCCGCCGACATCCACGCCACCGCCGACTACCGACGCCGCCTGACGGAGGTGCTCGTCCGCCGCGTGCTGCCGGAGGCGTTCG
>DATACF010000347.1:0-9937 GCA_036259235.1 Longimicrobium sp.
TGAACTGCGCGGCGCTGCCGGCGAGCCTGATGGAGGCGGAGTTCTTCGGCTACGAGCAGGTGGCCTTCACCGACGCCCGCGCCGCCAAGCCGGGGCTCTTCGAGGTGGCGGACGGCGGGACGCTCTTCCTGGACGAGGTGGGCGAGCGCGCCCGCCGCCACCACGCCCGCGAGGCGGGGACGCGGCTGGCCGCCGCCGAGCGGAGCGCCTTCGACTTCAGTCGCATCATCGGGAAGAGCCCCCAGCTCCGCGCCGCCCTCGACCGCGCCGCCCGGATCATCCCCCGCGACCGCGCCACCGTCCTCATCACCGGCGAGACGGGGACGGGGAAGGAATTGATGGCGCAGGCGATCCACTTCAACGGCCCGCGCGCCGCGCAGCCGTTCGTGGAGCTCAACTGCAACGCCATCCCCGCCAACCTCCTGGAGTCGGAGCTCTTCGGGCACGAGAAGGGGGCGTTCACCGACGCCCGCGCCGCCAAGCCGGGGCTCTTCGAGGCGGCCGACGGGGGGACGCTCTTCCTCGACGAGATCGGCGACCTCCCGCTCACCCTCCAGGGGAAGATCCTCCGCGCGCTGGAGGAGAAGGAGGTCCGCCGGGTGGGCGCCATCCGCGGGCGGAACGTGGACGTGCGGATCATCGCCGCCACCCACGTCGACCTGGCGGCGGCGGTGGGGAAGGGGGAGTTCCGCGAAGACCTCTTCTACCGGCTGAGCGTCATCCCCATCCACCTCCCCCCCTTACGCGACCGCGGCGAGGACGTCCTCCTGGTGGCGGAGCACTTCCTGCGGACGCTGTCGCAGCAGTACGGGATGCGCCCGCCCGCGGTGACGCCGGAGCTGAAGCGGGCGCTGATGGCGCACCCCTGGCCGGGGAACGTCCGCGAGCTCCGCAACTCGCTGGAGCGGGCGCTCCTCCTGGGCGAGGACCGCCTCGACCCCGCCGACCTCTTCCCCGCCGGGCCGGGGACGGCGTCGACCGCCGCGCTGGGGGGGGCGCTCCCCTTCCCCGCGTCCCTCGCCGAGATCGAGCGGGCGGCGGCGTTCGCGATGATGGAGCGGGTGGCGGGGAACAAGAGCGCGGCCGCCGAGGCGCTGGGGATCTCCCGCTCGCGGCTCTACCGCCTCCTCGACGGCACCGACGGGGATGTCGCGGAATGAGACACCCCGTCGCGGGCCGCGACAGCACGGCCGGGCCGATGCGCGGTGAAACCCTGGCTCCGCAATGGGTTACGGGAGGGCGCGCCGCTTGCTCCCCTCCGGGGCGCGGACCCGACCCGTGTCCCTATCCCGAGAAGTCCATGGCCATGCGAACCCGACGCCCGCTCTTCCTCCTCGCTTTCGCCGCGCTCGCGCTCGGCGCCGCCGCCTGCGACGGCAACCCCGCCGGGGGCGGGCCCCCGACGGGCTCCGACGACCTCGTCTTCCTCCGCCAGGGCGAGGAGGCCCCCCCGCTGGAGACCACCGAGATCTCGTTCTGGGTGACGCAGGACGACGGCGGCGAGGCCGAGATCCGCTACGCCAACGGCCGCGACTGCCTGGAGTTCGACGTGCCCAACGACGCCCTCCACAGCCTGAACGGGGTGCGCTTCGGCGAGGAGGACTCGGTGCGGATCACCATCCGCGTCGTCGACCTGGAGCGCTACATCTTCGAGTTCCTCCCCGCGGGGCTGCGCTTCCGGGGCGACCGCGAGGCCGAGCTCCGCGTCTCCTACGACTACGCCGACCCCGACTACAACGAGGACGGCGTGGTCGACGACGACGACGTCGACTTCGACTTCGGCTTCTGGCGCCAGGAGGCGGGGCAGACCACGTGGACCCGGATCGGGACGGCCCAGCTGAAGGACCTCGAGGAGCTCCGCGCCGACATCCGCGGCTTCACCCGCTACGCCGTCGCGGGCGAATAGCCCCCGTATGACCGACACCGCTCCCGTTTCCGACCTGGCCGGGGAGGCCCGCGCGCTCGCCGGCGCGCGGGACTGGAGCGGGCTCGTCTCCTACCTCGACGCGGTCCCCGAGGAACGGCTCTACGCCGAGCCCGAGGCCGCCTTCCTCCTGGCCGACGCCCTCTGGCGCCTCGCCGAGCCCGCGCGGGCGGCCGAGGTGGCGAGCCGCGTCCTGGCGCTCGCCGGGCAGCGGGGCGACCAGCGGCTGGTGCTCCGCGCGCTCAACGTCCTGGGGATCTCGTTCTTCAACCGCGGGGCGATGGCCGAGGCCGAGGAGCACTTCGCCGCGCTCCTCGACGGGGCCGCCAACCACGGCGACGAGGTCTTCGTGGCGCGCGCGGCCAACAACCTGGGGATGATCGCCAACATCCGCGGCGAGCGCGACCAGGCGCTCCCCTACTACGTCCGCGCCATGGCGGGGTACCGGCGCGAGGGGAACGAGCGGGGGCTGGCGCAGACGCACCACAACCTGGGGATCACCTACCGCGACCTCGGCTTCGACTCCGACGCCGACACCCACTTCCGCCGCGCCATCGAGCTCGCCGCCTCCACCAACACCGAGGAGGTGGTGGCGATGGCCGAGACCGAGCGGGCGCTGATGCGGGTGCGCTCCGGCGACGCCAAGCTGGGGGGCGAGATGGCCCGGCGCGCGCTGGAGCGGTGCCGGCGGATCGGCGACCCGCTGGGCGAGGGGCACGCGGCGCGGGTCATCGCCGCCGCGTGCCGGGCCGAGCAGAGGCCGGACGAGGCGCTGGAGCGCCTGGGGGAGGCGCTGGAGATCGCGCGGGTGCACTCGGATGCTTTGCTGCACGCGGAAGTGCAGCGCGACCGGGGGGAGATCCTGCGCGAGCGGGGGGAGGTGGAGGCGGCGCGGGAGGCGTTCGCCGACGCGGCGGCGCACTTCGAGGCGCTGGGGGCGGCCGCCGAAGCCCAGGCCCTCCGCGCCATCCTCGCGTCGCTCGAGGCGTAACTCGGAAGTGCCCGGGCCTTGGCGATGCCCCTCACCACCCACCGCCATGGCTCCGATGGAAGCCGCCATCCGCCAGAGAGGCCAGAAATGCCGAAACTATTGTAAAACGTGCGTTCCACTTTATGATTCGGGCAGATATAAAGGGCTGAAAGCGCCTCAAACGAGCACCCGCTCGGCGAAGGATGCTTCACGTGCCCGCCACGATTTCATTGCCGGTCTGGACCGTGTTGTGGAGGTATCCTCACCTACCTACCGAAGTGTAATCCCTGGACCACCATCAGAATTTCCATGCGGTTCTAGAAGGTTAGATCCCCCGTCTCCTGCCTTATCAACCAGACCCAATCTTTCGGAGAACAACGATGCTCCGTACACGTAGGATCATGTCAGTGGCGCTCCTGTCGTTCAGTGTCGCCGTGAGTGGATGCGAGTACTGCGTCGATGCGGGTGTATGCAGCCAGGATCCCGAAAAAATGGCTAGGTACGTGACTGCGCCGCTCGACAGCATCGGCGGAAACTACGAGTACCTCGACGGCAAGTATCAAGAAGCCGCGATTCGTCTGACCAGTGTTCGAGATTCCGCGGTACGGGCCCAACTGGCCGGTATTCTCGACCAGAAGTACGCGTTCTTAGGGCAAGAGAAACTCGCGAGCGAGCAGAAGAAGGCCCAGGCCGCAGCGAGAGCGAGTACAATCGACGCCATCCGGATGCTCGAACGAGGGCTGCGAGAATCGAGTGTTGGTGAGGGATATGTCCTTCAGTTGAGGAACAGCGCGGACGTCAGGGTCGAGCTAGACCTCAAGTGTTTCACGCAGAGAAACACATACTCGAAAACGATCTTCGTCTCAGTTCCGGCAAGGGGCACCAGTGAGATCGGCTGGATTGAGGGGTGGGCATTCCAGCCGGGTCACTATTGCACCGCCTCGTATCAGGGCGAGAGGATGTGGGACTTGCGCGTTTGAGCCTTCTGGCGAACGGACGACCACTTTCTTCGGAACCAATTCGGTACTCAACCGGAGCTTCGACCCAACACAACCGATCAACAAACGTCGCATCTTTCGTTGCTCCCCATTCCGTCCCGCTCCGAAGCACAAAACGGCGGGGTGTCCCGATTCGAGACACCCCGCCGAAAAACATCCATTCCCGCCGCGCGGTCTTAACCCCTTCTCCCGCAGCGCCGCCCGCCGCCCCGCCGTCCGCTCCCGGCACGCGGAGCCGGAAATGCCCTTCCGGACGGCATGCCCGACGTGTCTCCACACCCCGCACCGCGCCGCCCCTCCGGCGGCGCCACGCCCGGTCTCCGCCGCGAGAGCGGAGACCGGTCAGGGGGCGACGTCGAAGAACTGGAGCTCCTTTTCGCGCTCGATGGTGGTGCGCATGGTCCACTCGCTGTCGAAGAGGATCAGCGGCTTCTCCTTGGCGTCGAAGACCAGCGTCCGCCCGTAGCCCCCCAGCGCCACCCGCTCGATGTCGGCCATCGGCCCCTCCACCCAGCGGGCGAAGCGGTACGACAGCGGCTCCAGCCGCGCCTTCACCCCGTACTCGTGCTCCAGGCGGTGGAGGAGGACGTCGAACTGGAGCTGCCCCACCGCCCCCACGATCGGCGCCGGGCCGGTGAGCGACTCGGCGTAGAACACCTGCGCCGCCCCCTCCTCCGAGAGCTGCTGGAGCCCCGTGTCGAGGTGCTTCCGCCGGAGCGGGTCGGCCACGTACACCCGCGCGAAGTGCTCCGGACTGAAGCGCGGGATCCCCGCGAACTCCACCCCCCCGTCGGTCGAGAGGGTGTCGCCCACGCGGAAGGTGCCGCGGTCGTGGAGCCCGATCACGTCCCCCGGCCACGCCTCCTCCACGTGGGTGCGCTCGCGGGCCAGGAACTGCGTCGGCGAGGCCAGGCGGAGCGTCTTCCCCGTGCGGACGTGGCGCGCCTGCATCCCCGCCTCGAAGCGCCCCGAGCAGACGCGCAAGAAAGCGATCCGGTCGCGGTGCTTGGGGTCCATGTTCGCCTGGATCTTGAAGACGAACCCCGTGAACGCCGGGTCCTCGGGCCGCACCTCCCCCTCGGTCGTCGCCCGCGGCGTGGGCGGGGGCGCCAGGTCGAGGAACTGCACCAGGAAGGGCTCCACCCCGAAGTTGGTGAGCGCGCTCCCGAAGTAGGTCGGGCTCACCTCGCCGGCCAGGAACGCCTCGCGGCTGAAGTCCGCCCCCGCCATCTCCAGCAGCTCCAGGTCGTTCAGGAGCCGCTCGTACGCCTCCTCGCCCACCACTTCCAGCACGTCCGCGTCGTCGATCCCGACGGTGCGGGCCTCGGCGCGCGTCTGCCCGTGGTCCTCGCCCCGGTCGAAGAGGTGGATCAGGCGGGTGGAGCGGTCGTAGACCCCCAGGAAGCGGTCGCCCTGGGTGACCGGCCACATCATCGCGTAGCAGCGCATCCCCAGCTCCCGCTCCACGTCGTCGAGGAGCTGGAGGGGGTCGGCGCCGGGGCGGTCGCACTTGTTGACGAAGGTGAAGACCGGCGTCCGGCGGAGGCGGCAGACCTCGAAGAGCTTCCGCGTCTGCTCCTCGACCCCCTTGCGGTTGTCGAGGAGCATGACGGCGCTGTCGGCCGCCATCAGCGTCCGGTAGGTGTCCTCCGAGAAGTCCTGGTGCCCCGGGGTGTCCAGGAGGTTCACGGCGAACCCCTGGTACTCGAACTGGAGCACCGAGCTCGTCACCGAGATCCCGCGCTCCTGCTCCATCTGCATCCAGTCGGAGGTGGCGTGGCGGGCCGCGCGGCGCGCCTTGACGCTCCCCGCGAGATGGATGGCGCCCCCGTAGAGGAGGAGCTTCTCGGTGAGCGTCGTCTTCCCCGCGTCGGGGTGGCTGATAATGGCGAAGGTCCGCCGGCGGCGGACCTCGGTGGGGAGCGCGGTCATCGTAAGACGGTTCGATCGAACGGCGCGGGTCCGCGCCGGGAGTCGCAAGTGATTCCGGCGCCGGAATCTAACACCGGCGAGACATCCGCTCAACCGACGCGCCGCGAAGCCCGCCGCGCGTCCGCCTTGCGCGCGGACGGCAGGCCCGCGCGCCCTCTTCTCCACCCTGGAGGCCCCATGAAGATCCTTTCCCGCCGGCTCCTTCCCTTCTTCGCGGCCGCGCTCGCCCTGGCGGCGTGCGACGGCGGCGGCGGCGGAAGCACCCAGCCGCAGACCGGCCGCGTCGCCGGCTCCGTCACCGCGGGCGGCGCGGGGGTGCAGGGCGCGTCGGTCGCCATGACCGGCGGCGGCACCGCCACGACCAGCGCCACCGGCCAGTTCGCCATGGAGAACGTGGCCGTCGGCAACCGCACGCTCACCCTCGCCGTCCCCAACGGCTTCACGCTGGCCGCCGGGCAGACCGCCGCCAAATCGGTCGCCGTCGCCGCCGGGCAGACGGCCAGCGTCTCGTGGCAGCTCATGCAGACGCCGCAGACGGGGCGCATCGAGGGGTCGGTGACCGCGGGCGGCACCGGCGTGCAGGGCGTCTCCATCGCGCTCACCGGCGGCGCGACCGCCACCACCAACGCCGCCGGCGCCTTCGCCCTGGAGAACGTCCCGGTCGGCAACCGCACGCTGACGCTCACCGTCCCCAACGGCTTCACCCTGGCCGCCGGGCAGACCGCCGCCAAGCAGGTGACGGTGGCCGCCGGGCAGACGGCGAACGTCACCTGGCAGCTCACGCAGACGCCGCAGACGGGGCGGATCGAGGGGTCGGTGACCGCGGGCGGCGCCGGCGTGCAGGGCGCCTCCATCGCGCTCGCCGGGGGCGGGAACGCCGCCACCAACGCCGCCGGCGCGTTCGCCTTCGAGAACGTCGCGGTGGGAAACCGGACGCTCACCCTCACCGTCCCCAACGGCTACACGCTGGCCGCGGGGCAGACGGCCGCCAAGCAGGTGGCCGTAGCCGCCGGGCAGACGGCGAACGTCACCTGGCAGCTCACCCACAACCCGGCGCCCACGGTGGTGGAGATCCACCTCACCGCCGGGCTCCAGTTCGCGCCCTCGCAGGTGACGATCGCCCCGGGGACGACGGTGCGGTGGATCAACGACGCGGCCATGCTCCACACCATCACCCCGCTCAACCCCAACCAGGCGGGCGCCTGGCCGTCGCAGCAGCTCGACAACGCGGGCCAGACGTACGAGTTCACCTTCACCACCGCCGGGACGTACGACTACCGCTGCAACCCCCACGCGGGGCTGGGGATGACGGGGTCGATCACCGTCCAGTAAGTGCGTGAGTGCGTGAGTGCGGAAGTGCGTGGGCGTGGCGGCCGGTGGCCGTGCTCACGCACTTCCGTTCATGGCCCCGCCGCGAACGAGGCGGGCCGGGGGCACGCCGTAGGGCCGCGGCACCGGCCAAGCCCGCTCCCCCGCAGGTCCGCCTCCCGGCCCCCGTTCTGATCTCCGCTTCTCCATCGCCTCCCCCTCTCCCAGGGGTTGGGTGGCCGGGGGGTGAGGGCCGACGACCCCGCGGGAACGCCCCTCCGCCCGTCGCCCCCCCCCAACGCACTCACGCACTCACGCACTCGCCGTCTCCCCCGGCCCGCCGTTTGCGACGCCCTTCCGCCCCCTGGGCAGAGCTTGTCCAACTTCAACGGAGGGAACGAGATGCGTAGACGCTTGCGGCCGATCGACGAGCAGGTGATGGTGATCACGGGCGCCGACAGCGGGATCGGGCTGGCGACGGCGCGCGAGGCGGCGGAGCGGGGGGCGAAGGTGGTGCTCAGCTCGCGCAACCCCGAGGCGCTGGCGCAGATCGTCGACGAGATCGAGCGCGAGGGGGGCGAGGCCGCGTTCTTCGCCTGCGACGTGGCCGACATCAACGGGGTCCTCCAGCTGGCCGAGACGGCCGTCCGCCAGTTCGGGCGGATCGACACCTGGGTCAACAACGCCGGGGTCTCCATCTACGGCGAGATCGAGCGGGTCCCGCTCGAGGACGCGCGGCGCCTCTTCGAGACCAACTACTGGGGCGTGGTGAACGGCTCGCTGGCCGCCGTCCCGTACCTCCGCGCCACGGGCGGCGCCCTGATCAACGTCGGGAGCGTCGTCTCCGACCGCGCCGTCCCCCTCCAGGGGCACTACAGCGCCTCCAAGCACGCGGTGAAGGCCTTCACCGACGCGCTCCGGATGGAGCTGGAGAAGGAGGGGGCGCCGGTGGTGGTGACGCTGGTGAAGCCCGCCTCCATCGACACCCCGTACACCCGCCACGCCGAGAACCTCCTCGACGACGGCGTCCCCGACCTCCCGGCGCCGGTCTACGCCCCCGAGGTGGTGGCCAACGTCATCATCGAGTGCGCCGAGCACCCCATCCGCAACGTCACCGTGGGCGGCGGGGGGCGCGCGCTGGCGGTGATGGGCAACGTGGCCCCGCGCCTCGCCGACCGGCAGATGCGCGCCATGATGTTCCGCGAGCAGCGCCGCGATTCTCCCGGCGCCCTCCCGCAGGAGAACACCCTCTGGACGCCGTCCGAGTTCACCGGCCACATGCACGGCGACTACGACGGCCACGTGGCGCACTCCAGCGCCTACACCGGCGGGTCGCTCAACAAGGGCAAGCTCCTCCTCGCCCTCTCGGCCGTGGGCCTCGGCTGGTTCCTGGTCCGCAACGGCGGGATGATGCCCGGCCGCCGCGGCGAGCTCGGCACCATCGAGGTCGACCTCGAGGAGCGCACCCGGACCCCCGGCTACACCGCGACCGGCGCGGGGATCGAGGAGGTCGCCTACGCCCACGGGGCCACGGGCACCGTCTCCGGCGGCTACACCCGCACCGCCTCCGAGACCATCCCCCCCGGGACCGCCGTCTCCGGGAGCACCGTCGAGGTCATCGGCCCCTCCGGCACCACGACCCGCTACAGCGGCGGCTGACCGTGCGCCGCCGGTGAACGCGAAAGAGGGGGACCGGAGCCACGCTCCGGTCCCCCTCCCGCATCGGGTGCGAAAGCGCACTCACGCACTCACGCACTTTTGCACTTTCGCACTTTGGTTCTATCCGCCGAACGACTCCCGGATGTTCCCGTCGCGCATCACCGCCCGCCAGGCGTCGGCCGAGCCGCGGCTCGAGGCGATCCGCCAGTCGGCCTCCTTGTTCATGTCGAACCAGACGGCGCCGATCACGCGCGGGTGGGCGCGGAGCGTGTTGAAGGCGTCGGTGATCCACCGCCCCTTGTCGAAGCCGCGCCCCTCCTGGCTCCCGAACTCGCCGATGAGGATCCGCTTCGACGGGTAGCGGCGCTCCATGTCGCTGAGCGCGTGGTCGGCGCCCGCGCCGTCGAAGATCTCGGCGAAGGAGCGGTGCGCCCCGCCCCAGACGCTGGGGCCGTTGTAGCCGTGCAGCGCCAGGTAGTCGGCGTAGCGGTCGCCCGGGTAGTAGTGCCCGTACCAGTTCCAGTGGCGGGGGCCCGTGGCGGCGTGCGTCAGCGCGTTGCCCACGTTCGGCGCGAAGACCCACTTCACGTTGGTGGCGCCCTCGCGGCGGCTGATGTCGACGATCCGGCGGAAGGCGGCCACGTACTTCGCCGGGCCCGCCTCGCGCCCGTTCGCCACGCCCTGCCAGGCGTAATTCCAGTCGCCGTTCATCTCCCACCCCGGCTCGACCAGGACCGTCCCCGCCGAGGCCAGCCCGCGCGCCATCCGCGCGATCTCGAGGTCGGCGCGGCCGGCCACGATGGCGTCCAGGAGGTCGCGCTCCGGGCCGCCCCGCCAGCGCAGGTCGAGGGCGACGAAGGGGGTCGAGCCCGCGGAGGAGATGCGGCGGAGGAGCTGGCCGCTCCAGGCGGTGGCGGCGAAGTCCTCGCCCAGGTTGTGGAAGGTCTTCACGAACGCCGCGCGCTTCCCCGACTGGCGGGCGTACCGCTCCATCGAGCGGTCGATCACCTGCGTGCGGCTCTCGGCGTCGCCCAGGAAGGCGCCGACGTAGAACGGGCGGGCGAAGGCGGCGGGCGGGTCGACGCCGGCCGGCGCCGCGCGGGCGGCGCCGGGAAGGGCCGCCAGCGCGAGGGCGGCGAGGGCGGC
>DATACF010000348.1:0-3570 GCA_036259235.1 Longimicrobium sp.
CGCCGCGCATCGCCGCCGCCGCCGAGTCCCACGCCGGCGGGGGGAGGGCGCAGAGGAGGCGGCGGTCGAGGGGGCGGGCCTTCACCAGCAGCCCCTCCAGGTCGCGGTAGCGGTCGTCGAAGCGGACGATCTTGGGGTCGGCCAGGCGGGCGAGGGCGGCGAGGGGGCCCCGGTAGTCGGCGAAGGCGTAGTCGCGGTCGCGGGGGATGGGGGCCCACCGGTGCCCGCCGCCGTCCGCCATCCGCGCCCACCGCCACTGGCCCTCGTGGCGGTCCCAGTCGCCCAGGTAGACGTCCAGGAGGCGCGCGGCGAGGTACGCCAGCGTGTCCACCCGGTCGCCCGGGTGGGCGCGGAGCGCCGAGTCGAGCGCCTCGGTGTCGACCACGCCGAGCGCCCCGCCGAACCCCGGCGCGCCCTCCCCGGCGCCGCGCGGCCGCTCCTCCAGCGTCCCCAGGAGCCCGCCGAAGTCCGCGCGGAACGAGTCGAGCGCGGCGGCGTCCGGGAGCACCACCAGCCGGGGCGCCGCCTGGAGCACCCCCGCCGCCTCCGCCAGCCCGGCCGCCGCCAGCGACGCCCCCGGGTGGAGCGCGCCCACCTGGTCCTGCCGGAGCCGCCCCCCGGTGGCCCGCCAGAGCGGCGCCAGCCCCGTCGCCTGGTCCTTGTCGACCGAGCGGAAGACGTACGTCCGCCCGTCGCCCCCCACCAGCTGGAGCGAGCGCGTCTGCCGCCCGCCCCCGCGCTTCACCGGCTCCAGCCCCCCCGCGAAGCTCTCCAGGTCGAGCACCTCCACCCGCACCGGCGTCCCCCAGGCGCGGCGGTACCCCGGCCCCAGGAGGAAGCGCCGCACCGGCCCCGCCGGGTAGCGCGTCCCCGCCCGCACCGTCACCGCGCCCTCCGCCGCCCCCCGCGCGTGCGCCTCCGCGTGCAGGCCGGGGCGGGGGAGCGCGAGCGTCCCCGCCAGCGCCAGGAGAAAGAACGCCCCCAGCATCCCGAGGGCGCGCGGGAGCCCTCGCCTCGCCCTCCGTCCCGGCTTCGGGTCGTCGCTCCGCAAGGTGTCGTCGTCCAGGAGGTTGGGGCCGAACCTCAGGTGGCCGGGAAGCGCGTCGTGGGACCGGTGGGGAGAGGAAGGGCAAGAACGGGGCTCGCGCCTCGCGCCTCCCCTGTCCATCATACCTCCACGACTGCGCGCCGTCGACGCGGACGGGCACGATCCCGCCCGGCGAACGGGCGGGATTGAGCTATCCCGTTGTGAGGGTTATATTAAGAGCTTGGCCCGGGCAATCGGACGTCGGCTGCGACGGGATTTTGTAGCAGAATCATCTGTAGGCGCAGACTGCGACGAGTGGCCCGGACCCTGCACCTCACCGGGCATCGCTCCACCCGCGCGGCGACGGCCCGGATGGTGGAAAAGCGAGCAGCGGCGCGGGCTTCCAGGGTGGAAGCGGCCCCGGGCTCACCCAGAACGAGCAGGAGATCGACGTATGCGTGTCCTCAAAATGGTCCTGGCGGTGTCCACCCTGGCGGTCACGACGGCGTGCGGCGGCGCCGAGCCCAGGGCGGCCGACGCCTCGCTGGCGCGCGACCTCGCCTTCCTCGACTCCCTCTCGAGCGCGCCGGCCACCCAGGCCGCCTCGCCCATCGAGCTGACGCAGGTGCCGCCGATCACCCCGCTTGTGCAGGCCGACAGCGCCCCGGCCGTGGCCGAGGAGAAGCCCGCCGCGCGCAGCGAGTCGGCGCCGAAGCGGCGCTCCTCGTCGCGCCGGAGCTCGTCGGCGAGCCGGAGCTCGGGCTCCAGCAGCGGCACCTACGCCAGCGCCCCGGCGCGCCAGCCGCGGATCGTCACCAAGCGCAACACCGTCCGTGACGCCGCCATCGGCGCCGGCGCGGGCGCGGTGATCGGCGCGGTGGCGGGCGGCCGGCGGAACCGCGTGAAGGGCGCGCTGATCGGCGCCGGCGTGGGCGGCGCGGCGGGCGCCGTCATCGGCAGCACGGTCGACGTCTCCCGCCGCGTCGAGTACTGACGCCGCGAGACGGATCGAAAGGCGGCAGACGAGCGGGAAGGGGCCGGCGACGGCCCCCTCCCGCTTTCTGTCGCGCGATTCCAGGTCTCATGACACGTCGCCACGGTATCGGGGACGTGATCGAGGGAGCAGCGGCACCCGCCCTCCCTCGTCTCGTTCACGCATCCGCAAGCCGTCCGGCCGCTACTCCTCGTACCGGTCTCCCTCGATGATCGCCCGGACGCGCTTCACGTCGGGGGCGTGGAGGCCGAGGGCGAGCATCAGCTCGATGCGGGCCTGCTGGCCGGAGAGGTGGTCGGCGAAGATGGCGCCCATCTCCCGCAGCTGGTGGCCGCCGCCCTCGTAGGCGTAGGTGTCCAGCACGCGCCCGCGCTGCGACCGCGACGCCACGATCACCGGCTTCCCCGCGTCGATCCAGCGCCGGATCCCCGGCACCACCGCCGGCGGCACGTTCCCCCGCCCCAGCGCCTCCAGCACGATCCCGTGCGCGCCCGAATCGAGCGACGCCTCCACCAGCCGCGCGTCCGCCCCCGCCACGATCTTGATCAGGTCCACCGGGGTGACGGGCCGCTCGGGCGTCAGCGGCGGCTTGCGGCGGCTCTCGCGGTAGAAGAGCGCGCGCCCCTGGTCGGTGATCCCCAGCGGGCCCCAGTTGGGGGAGCGGAAGGTGCCGGCCTGCTCGGTGTGCGTCTTCACCACCTCGGCGCCCTGCACGATCTCCTCGTCCATCACCACCATCGTCCCGCGGCCGCGCGCGTCCGGGCTGGCGGCCGCCTCCACCGCGCTCATCAGGTTGGCGGGCCCGTCCCACGAAAGCTCCGACGAGTTGCGCATCGCCCCGGTGATCACCACGGGCGTCGCGGCGGGGAGCGAGCGGTCCAGCAGGTACGCCGTCTCCTCGATGGTGTCGGTGCCGTGCGTCACCACCACGCCGTCCACCCCCTCGTCCAGCGCGCCCAGGATGGCGGCGCGCAGCTCCCACATCCGCTCGATGGTCATGTGCGGGCCGGGGAAGCGCCCGAACTCGCGCACCTCCATCCGCGCCACCTGGTCCAGCCCCGGGACGGCCTCCAGGATCTCGCGCCCGGTGAGCCGCGGGACGGCCCCCCCCGCCGCCGCGTCGCGCCGCATGGAGATGGTGCCGCCGGTGGCCAGCAGCAGCACGCGCGGGAGCGGCCCGTCGCGCGGATCAGCCACGGGGCGCGCTCCGCTCGCGAAGATTTCGGGGGATGCGCATCACGCGGGCGTCCACTTGCCCCCCAGCTCCTCGGCGTGGTGGCGCTCCGTCTCCAGGATCTCGCCCAGGATGGCGGCCGTGCGGTCGTCCGCCACGCCGCGCGCCAGGAGCGCCTGGTAGTAGGTGACCTCGGCCTCCTCGCGGAGCCGGGCCGCGCCCTCCCACCCTTCCAGCACCGCCGGCTCGGAGCGGGCCGCCAGCTCGGCCGGCGCGGCGCCCAGCTCCATCAGCCGCGCGGTGAGCCGCGACACGTGGTGCTGCTCGTCCGCGTGCAGCTCGTTCAGCCGCCCGGAGAGCGCGTCGTCGCCGCGG
>DATACF010000349.1:0-11994 GCA_036259235.1 Longimicrobium sp.
CCCCCCGATCTCGCTCGGCCCCGCGGGCGCACGCCACCCGCGGGGCCGGGGTGCTTGCGCTACCCGGGCGGGGTATGTATACTTGGATCGTAGATAGGGGGTGGGGGTATAAATCGCCGGGTGTGAGCAGAGGATCGCGGATAGCCCGGCGCGAAGATGGCAGAACCGGGGCGCGGAGACGCCCCATGGGAGGGGGACATGGAGACGAAGACGAAGGTGACCGACCCGGTGTGCGGGATGGAGATCGACCCCGCCGCGGCGGCGGGGACGAGCGAGCACGGCGGCCACACGTACCACTTCTGCTCGGCGGCGTGCAAGGCGCGCTTCGACGCCGAGCCGGAGAAGTACGCGGCGCCGCCGGACGCGCATCCCGATCCGCATGCCGGCCACGCGACGCCCGCCGCGGCGGACGCGAAGCCGACGCAGCCGGTCGTGCAGCTGACGATGGGGAAGCCGCGGACCGCGCCGAGCATGGTGGACGGGACGGGGGAGCGGGTGGACCTGCCGATCACGGGGATGACGTGCGCGGCGTGCGCCCGGCGGATCGAGACGAAGCTGTCGAAGGCGCCCGGCGTCCGGCGTGCGGGGGTCAACTACGCCACCTCGCGCGCCACGGTGGAGTACGACCCCGCGCAGACGGGCGTCCGCGACTTCATCAAGGTCGTCGAGGACGTCGGCTACGGGACCGCGGGGACGGCGCGCGCCGACTTCGTCGTCGACGACTCGGCGCGGCCGTCGGGGTCCAGCCAGCCGCTGGAGCGGCACCTCCTGGCCCGCCGCGGCGTCGTCTCCGCCAACTTCAACCTCTCCACCATGGAGGTGCGGCTGGAGTACCTCCCCGGCGCCACGGACGTCGCCGCGCTCCGCCAGACAATCGAGGAGATGGGGTACCGCGTCCGCGACGTCCCCGGCGGCGCGGGGAGCGCCGAGGCCGAGGACTCGCTGGAGGCCGCGCACGCCGCCGAGTACCGCGACCTGCGGCTCAAGTTCTGGATCGCGGCCGTCCTGTCGTTCCCCGTCCTGGTGATGGCGATGTCGCACGGGCGGATCCCCTGGCTCGCCTTCCGCGGCGCCGAGTGGGTGCAGCTGGCGCTCGCCACGCCGGTCGTCCTCTACTCGGGGGCGCAGTTCTACCGCGGCGCCTGGGCGGCCTTCCGCCACCGCGCCGCCGACATGAACACGCTGATCGCCGTCGGCACGGGGACGGCGTACCTGTACTCGCTCGCCGCCACGCTCTTCCCCGGCTTCTTCGCCGCGGGGGGGCACGCGGAGATGGGGGGGATGCCGCCCGTCTACTACGAGGCCGCGGCGGTCATCATCGCCCTCCTCCTTCTGGGGCGGATGCTGGAGTCGCGCGCCAAGGGGCGCACCGGCGAGGCCATCCGCCGCCTGGCCAAGCTCCAGCCGAAGACCGCGCGCGTCGTCCGCAACGGCGGAGCGCGACCTCCCGGTGGAGGAGGTCGTCCCCGGCGACGTGGTCGTCGTCCGCCCCGGCGAGAAGGTCCCGGTCGACGGCGTCGTCGTCGACGGCGCCTCGGCGCTCGACGAGTCGATGCTGACCGGCGAGAGCCTCCCGGTGGAGAAGGGGCCGGGCGACGAGGTCTTCGGCGCCACCCTCAACCGCACGGGCGCCTTCCGCTTCACCGCCACCAAGGTGGGGAAGGACACCGCCCTCCAGCAGATCGTCAAGCTGGTGCAGGACGCGCAGGGCTCCCGCGCGCCGATCGCGCGGCTGGCGGACGTCATCAGCGGGATCTTCACCCCCGTGGTGATCTCCGTCGCCATCGCCACCTTCGTGGCCTGGTTCGTCCTGGCGCCGCCGGAGACGCGCTTCACGCAGGCGCTGGTGGCGTTCGTCTCCGTCCTCATCATCGCCTGCCCGTGCGCGCTGGGGCTGGCGACGCCGACGGCGATCATGGTGGGGACCGGGCGCGGCGCCGAGCACGGCGTCCTCATCAAGGGCGGCGAGAGCCTGGAGACCGCCCACCGCCTCGACACCGTCGTCCTCGACAAGACGGGGACGCTCACCCGCGGCCGCCCCGACCTCACCGACGTCGTGCCCTCCGGCGCCCTCGCGGAGGACGAGCTCCTCCGCCTGGTCGCCTCCGCCGAGCGCGGGAGCGAGCACCCGGTGGGCGAGGCCATCGTCCGCGGGGCGAAGGCGCGCGGGCTGTCGCTGTCCGACGCGACCGGCTTCCGCGCCGTCGCCGGGCACGGGATCGAGGCCACCGTCGACGGCCGCGCGCTGCTGCTGGGGAACGCGAAGCTGATGCGCGACCGGGGCGTCGCGGTTTCCGACGCGGACGAGGCGCGGGCGGCGGCGCTGGCGGAGGAAGGGAAGACGCCGGCGTTCGCGGCGGTGGACGGCGCCTTCGCGGGCATCGTCGCCGTGGCCGACACGCTCAAGCCCGAGTCGCGCGAGGCGGTGGCGGCGCTCCAGAAGATGGGCGTCGAGGTGGTGATGATCACCGGCGACAACCGCCGCACCGCCGAGGCGGTGGCCCGCCAGGCGGGGATCGGGCGCGTCCTCGCCGAGGTGCTGCCGGAGGGGAAGGCGCGCGAGGTGAAGCGGCTCCAGGAGGCCGAGAAGAAGCGGGTGGCGATGGTGGGCGACGGGATCAACGACGCCCCCGCCCTCGCCCAGGCCGACGTCGGGATCGCCATCGGCACGGGGACCGACGTGGCCATCGAGGCCAGCGACATCACCCTGATCCGCGGCGACCTCCGCGGCGTGGTGACGGCCATCGCGCTCTCGAAGGCGACGATCCGGACGGTGAAGCAGAACCTCTTCTGGGCCTTCGTCTACAACGTCGTCGGCATCCCCATCGCCGCCGGGCTCCTCTACCCGTTCACCGGCTGGCTCCTGAGCCCGGTGATCGCCAGCGCGGCGATGTCGATGTCGAGCGTCAGCGTGGTCGCCAACTCGCTGCGGCTGCGGCGGTTCGACGGAAGTGCGTGAGTGGGGAAGTGCGTGAGTGCGTGAGTTCGGAACTGAGCGATGGAGGGAGGGAGCGATGGATACGGCGGAGATCCTGGTGGTGGTCGGGGGGGTGGCGCTGATCGGGGCGGTGCTCTGGTACTTCTTCGGGGAGCGGGAGGCGGTGGCGGCCACCGAGGCGGCGGGCGGGGTGCAGGAGGTGAAGATCACCGTGAAGGGCGGCTACTCGCCCGACGTGGTGGTGGTGCGGCAGGGGCGGCCGGTGCGGCTCGACTTCTACCGCGACGAGACGGCGAGCTGCAGCGAGCAGGTCGTCTTCGGCGACTTCGGCATCGCCCGCGACCTCCCGGCGTACCGGACGACGCCCGTGGAGTTCACCCCGGACCGGGCGGGCGAGTTCACCTGGACGTGCGGGATGAACATGCTCCGCGGAAAGCTGGTCGTGCAGCCGGCGTAGGCGGCGAGCCGGCGCGAGCGAGGGCAGGGACGGGGTCCTGGATCTTGCCGGTGAGGTCCGGGGCCGTTCTGCCCGCGGGCCGGGGGCTCAACCGTCGGCGGGGGTGACTTCGTCGGCCAGGGGCTTCACGCGGGAGAGGATGTTCCCCCACGCCACCGGGTTGGTGCTCGCGTACACTTCGTGGCAGCGGTCGACCGCGTGGATGAAGACCAGGACCGCGAGGCTGGCGGTGGGGTCCGGGTTCCGCACCCGCCGCTTCCTCCCGGATTGCGCCTTCAGCTCCTTCTCGAGCCACGTCGTCGCCGACGCGAGCGCGCCCCGGTTGCTCCCCACGTGGATGACCCCGTGCGCGATCGGCAGCCCGAGCGCCAGGAAGGTCATCTCCCCTTCGCTCCCCGGCTTCACGGAGGTCTGCTCCACGTACTCGTCGAACTCCTCCAGCTTCTTCCGGATCTGCTTCAGGTTGTCCTCGATGAACTGGCCGACGCCGAGCTTCGCCACCGCCTCGCGGGCGAGCTTCCTGACCTCCGGCTCGATCGCGCTGCTGGGGGGGGATGTCTGTCGGGAGGGGGGCGCGCCCGTGGACGACGGCGGCTGCTCGGGCATGGCGGGGCCTCCTCAGAGCGAGAGCTCTGCGGTGAGGGGGTGATAGATGTGGCAGTACCACGCGCGCCCCGTCGCCTCCACCATCTCCCCGGCGGGAGCGCAGCGGAACAGGTGCACGCAGTGGACGTCGTTCCCGGCGCCCAGCTCCCACGAGAAGCTGTTGTGGTCGTGGGTGGGATGGGGGTATCCGGGGTGCGGGTTCCGGATCGGGTCGGCGTGGACGTTGGTCGCGAAGCCGTAGCCGTGTAGGGGGTGCTGGGGGTAGCTGACGGCCAGCCAGTCGGGGATGTCGGCGAAGTGCGTGATCAGCGGCCGGATCCCCATCCCCATGTACAGGAAGTAGCGGGCGGTGAAGGAGAGGCGGACCTCCCCGGCGCCGGCCTTCCCCTCCGGCACGCCGCGCACGTACAGGTGCTCGTGCACGAAGTCCGCATCGCGGTAGAGGCTGAACGTCCGGTAGAGGGTGCACCGGAAGCGGCGCGGGGTCCCGTCCGGGTCGCGGCTGGCGTAGTCGAACGGCTCCGACTCGAGGGTGGCCGTGGCCCGGGCCGGCCCCTCCGCCGACACGCCCATCCTGAACGGGGTCTCGAACAGCTCCACGTCCAGGCACGGGTCCGGGTCCCACGCGGCCCGCCAGAGACGGATGCGGTCGAGCTGCAGCCGTTTCTCGGGATCGTGCCGCCAGTCCCAGATCGCGTTGATCGCGTCCAGCATCTCCAGCCGGTGGAAGAAGTCGTCCGAGAGCTGGACGCTCGACGCGGCCCCCGCGAACCACGGCTCGCCGTTCAGCGCCCCCAGGTTCACCCAGACGTTCAGGCGGTCGTTCACCAGCCGGAAGCCGGTCGGCTCCACCTCGACCCGCGGCCACGGTCCCGGGAGCCCCGCCGCCCCGGGCTGCAGGGTGAGCACCGGCGGATTCGCGCCGTGGGCGGGGACGTCGCGGTCGACGAGCACCGCGAGAACGCGCCGGGCCGCGTCGTGCGGGTGCGGGTCGAGCTGCGCGGGGAACTCCGCTCCCCCGGGCCCCCGGGCCACCAGCGCCCCGTCCGGGAGCGGCTTCTTCCCCGGCGTGTACTCGGCGGTGGCGAACCCCCGGCGAGGGTGGTCGGAGATGTTCCGGATGGTGAGCTGGGTCATGATGGTCCTTCTCCCATGAACGGGGCGCGGCCCCTCGCCTTCCCACGGTCAACGGGTGCTCTCGCCGGGAGTGTGGGCGCCCGGCGGAGGCGGGTCGTCGCTCTCCTGCGACTCCTTCCACCGCAGGAACTCCTCGGCGTCCACCGACTTCCCCGTGATCCTCGGGTCGGTGAGGGTGTCGGCCATCCGCTGCGTGTACGACTGGTTCAGCGCCATGTGCCCCAGCAGCTCCTCCGCGAGCTGGGCCCGCTGCCCCTCCTCGACGGCGAGCCCGCGGAGGACCGAGTCCACCAGGGCCCTGCGGTGCCTGTCTTCCGCGAGCTCGGGGAGGACGTGGTCGGCCACCCGCTGGGTGTAGGAGTGGTTCAGCACCATGTGCTTCAGCAGCTCGTCCGCGAGCTCGGCTCGCTGCCCTTCCTCGATGCGCAGCCCGCGGAGGACCGAGTCCACGAGCTCCTTCCGGTGCCTGTCCTGCGCGAACCTGCGCAGGATGATCTCGGCTCCGGCGTCCGAGTCCAGCCGCGCCGCGACGGAGCGCCAGATCTCGTCGGATCCGCTCGCGAAGATCAGCGCCACCACGCGCGCCTGGAGGTCGCGCGCCTCCTGCTGGCTGCTCGTCAGGACATCCCGAAGGCTGTCGGCGAGCCAGGCGCGGTCTTCCGCCAGGCTCTGCGTCTTCTTGCGCGCGGTGACGTACGCGGCCCCCACCGAGGCGGCCGCGCCGATGGCCGCGATCAGGACGGCAGTCAGGTAGCGCCAGGCGCCTTCCGGGTCCGCGCCGTCGTCGCGCTTCACCGAATCCTGGAGGAGGGCCGCCGTGGACGCGGGGGGCGCGGCCGCCGACGAGAGGGCCCCGAGCGCCAGCGCGAGCGCGGCCCCGCGCAGAAACGCGGGGCTCCGCTTGCCGGGCGCACCTCGGGGAGGGTTCATCGCGGGGAGGAGACGGGGGCTCGCGGAGCGATGCGGGCGGTGCGGAGAGCACCCCCCGCCGGGGAGGGCGGGCGAGGACGGGCCGGAGCGGAAGGTGGTGCCCGCACACGATCGCCGGTGCGCAGGATAGTCGGCGCCAAACGTTTAGACAAGTGTCCTGAAAGGCTCTGCGCCGGGCCGGGTGGCGGGGGCCGGCGCGGAGCGATCCGCGCCGGCCTCCGTTCACTCGGGCTTGGGTCTTCTCCTGCTCCTGGCGGCGGCGGCCTGGTCGTACCTCCCGCGCTCGGGCTTCTCTCCGGGGCTCATCCGTGCCGCGTCCACCTTCGCCGCCACGCCGGCGGGTGTCGGCGACTGGAAGATGTCGATGACCGAGAGCTCGACCCCCATCACCTGCCGGATGCGGGAGGCCAGCCGCATCACGATGAGCGAGTGTCCGCCGAGCTCGAACAGGTCGTCGTGGACGCTCACCCGCTCGATCCCCAGCAGCTCCGACCAGAGCGCCGCGATCACCTCCTCCGTGGCCGTCCTGGGGCCCACGTACGTCTCGTCCGGCCTCCACTCGGGAGCGGGGAGCGCCCTCCGGTCCACCTTGCCGTTGGGCGTCAGCGGCAGGGCGTCGAGCCGCACGAACGCGGCGGGGACCATGTAGTCCGGGAGCCGGCCCCGGAGGAACTGGCGCACCTCCGCGGCGTCGACGGGCCCGCCTGGCGTGGCCACGACGTACGCGACGAGGCGCCGGTCGCCCGGCGAGTCCTCGCGGGCGATCACCACCGCGTCGCGGACGCCGGGATGCACGCGGAGGACGGCTTCGACTTCGCCGGGCTCGATCCGGAAGCCGCGCACCTTCACCTGGGCGTCCACCCGGCCCATGAACTCCAGCGCCATCTCCGCGTTCCACCGCACCAGGTCGCCCGTGCGGTACAGCCGCTCGCCCGGCTCGCCGAAGGGGTCCGGGACGAAGCGCTCGGCCGTGAGCGCCGGCCGGCCCAGGTACCCCCGGCCCAGCCCCGTCCCTCCCAGGTACAGCTCGCCGGGGACGCCCTGCGCCACCGGGTACATCTGCTCGTCCAGCACGTAGGCGGTGGTCCCCGCCAGCGGCCGGCCGATCGGCACCGCCAGTGTGTCGGGCGCCGCCGATTCCACCGGGTGCCAGGTGGCGAAGGTGGTGCACTCGGTGGGGCCGTACGCGTTCACCAGGCGTCGCGGGGGGCCGAACTCCAGGACCTGCCGGAGCGGCAGCGGGTCGGCGACCTCGCCCCCGAACACGAGGAGGCGCAGCGACGCGAAGGCATCGGGCGTCTCGCGCGCCACCTGGTTGAAGAGCGAGGTGACCAGGAAGGCGGCGGTGATCCGCTCTTCCCGCAGCGCCCGAGCGAGCGCCGGGGCCGAGAGCCGCGTCTCGCGGTCGATGCCCACCGCCGTGCCCCCGTTCAGCAGCGCGGCCCACAGCTCGAAGGTGAGGGCGTCGAAGCCCAGCGGGGAGAGCTGCGCGATCCGCGCGACATGGTCCGGACGGGCGATGAAGTCGGGGTTCCGCGCCAGGCGGACCACGGCGCCGTGGGGGATCATCACACCCTTCGGCCGCCCGGTGGAGCCCGAGGTGTACATCACGTACGCGAGGCTTTCCAGCGAAACCTCCACCGGGAGCGCCCGGTCGTCCTCGTCCGCGATCGCCGCCGCGTCGCCGGGGTGATCGAGGAAGAGAACGTCGGCTCCGTGCGACGGGACGAGATCGCGCAGGGCGGCGTGGGTGAGCACGACGCCCGCCCCCGCGTCATGGAGCATGTACGCGAGCCGGTCGGCCGGGTACGCCGGGTCGAGCGGGACGTACGCGCCTCCGGCCTTGAGCGTGGCCAGGATCGCCACCACCAGGTCGACGCCCGGCGGGAGGCAGACTCCCACCCGCGACTCCGGGCCCACGCCGCGGCGGCGCAGGTAGCGGGCGAGGCGGTTGGCACGGGCCTCCAGCGCGGCGTAGGTGAGCGTGTCCGCCCCGTACGCCACCGCGGGCGCGTCCGGCGCCGCCGCGGCGATCGCCGAGAAGAGCGTGTGCACGGGCTCCGGCGGATGCGTCTCCGCGCCGCCGCGTCCGGCGAGCAGCACCTGTCTCCGCTCCGCTGCGTCCAGGAGCGGCACCTCGGAGACGCGGCCATGGGGGCGCAGCGCCATCGCCGCGATCACCCGCTCCAGGTGCCGCGCCAGCCGCTCCGCGGTCGGCCGCTCGTACAGGTCCGCGCGGTAGTAGATCCAGCCCCCATGGTCCGGATTGATGGGGTCGAACCTGACTTCGAAGTCGTACAGTGGCTCCGCCGTGCTCCGCTCCACCTCCACCCACCCGTGCATCGAGCCGAAATCGAGGTTCATCCAGGAGGACGGCGAGAGCATCACCTGGAGCGGCGGGCGTCCCGGATCTCTCTCGACCGCGAGGGTCTCCAGTACCCGCTCGAACGGGACATCCTGGTGGTCGAGCACCGCGACGAGCGCTCGGTGGATCCGGGCGACGAGGGTCAGGGCGCTCGGGTCCGCGGAGAGATCGCAGCGGACGGCGAGCGGGTGGGCGAAGAGGCCGACCAGGTTCTCCGTCTCCGGGGTCCGGCCCGGGACCTCCGTCCCGACGACCACGTCCGCCGCACCCGAGCCGCGCGCGAGCACCGCGGCGAGCGCGGCCAGGAGGACGGTGGAGATGGACGTCCATTCCGCGTCCGCGATCGCCCCCAGGCGCTCGCGCAACTCCAGGGGCAACGCGAACTCGACGCGGTCGCCGCGGGGACGTGCGCCCGGTGCCGGACGGAGATCGGTGGCGACTGGCGTCCACCGAGGCGCTCCCGACAGGTACTCCCGCCACCATTCCATCTCCTCCGGCCGGGGGCGCTCGGTCGCCCGCGCGCGGAGCACATGCTCGGTGTACCCGCTCGACAACGGCGGAAGGAAATGCTCTCCGTCGGTGTGGGCGGCGTAGAGGGCCGCCAGCTCACGGCAGAGGAGGCGTGCCGACACCTCGTCGGCGATCATCCCGTTGAGGTGGATCAGGAGGACGGAGTCATGCGTGCTCCTTCGAATCAGCCGGAACCGCGCGAGGGTCCCTCCGCTGAGATCGAAGGAACGTTGCGATTCTTCCACCTGCCGCTTGAACCCCTCCTCGTGTTGATGCAGGCCGTCCAGGTGCGTCAGGTCATCGATGGTGAGGACGGCGCGCCCGGCGGGCGCGACCACCTGGCGAGGCTCGTCGCCCTTGATTTCCCGGAAGGTGGCGCGGAGCGCCTCGTGGCGCGCGACCAGGATGTCCAGGCACCGCCGCAGTACGTCCACGTCCAGCTCGCCCCCGAGCATACGGATCTGGGCGACGAGGCCGCCGGCGCTCCGCCCCCGCCGCCAAAGGCTTTGCTGCGCGAGGGAGAGGGGGAGCACCGGTGCCGTGGGGATCCGCTTCTCGACCGCATCCGGCCCATCCAGGATCTCGCTCACGCGTGCGAGGAGAGAGGGGCGAGGCGGGGCGGCCGGCCGCCAGGGCTCGTCGGCGGCGTTCTCCCCGGCCCCGCCGACCACGTCCTGCAGCCGCGCCTCGATCACCCCGTGCTCGTCCAGCGCGCCGGCCTGGACGGCCCAGTACAGCCGCTCGGCGTCTTCGGGGCTCAACTCCAGCGTCAGGATCACGCTCCCCTCCCGGACGTTCTTGATGCGCACGTCCTCGCCGGTGCCCAGCAGGGCCCGGATGGCTTCGAGGATGCCGCGCTGCTGCTCGGGGGTGAACTCGCTCAGCTTTCCGGGGAGGACCAGCTCCATCTCCCGCCGCGCGGTGGCGGTGGTGGTCCGCTCGCCGTCTGGCCGCTCGCCCGACTCGCCGTCGCCACCTGGCACGGGGACCGCCGAGGTGACCGGATCGAGCTCCGGCGGGTCGGGAAGGTCGTTCCGGAGAACCTCCAGCGAGCGCAGGAGCGTGTGATAGTTCAGGGTGCGCGAGGCGGGCTCCGTGAGGTCGACGATGGCGCGGCTGCGAAGACTGGGGCGGATCTCCTCCCACGCGATCGGCTCGACGAGGACGGGGATCAGCTTCCGGCTTCGCGCCGCGGGGTCCTCGGCCTGGGCCATGGCGATCTCGGCCGCCACCCACCGGGAGTCCATGGACGCCCGGGTGAGGATCAGGACGACGTGGCGGCACCCCTGGATTCCCCGCTCGATGGCGGCGACGACCTCCTCGCCGGGGAGGATGCTGTCCTCGTCGAAGAAGACCTCGATCCCCAGCGCGCGCCACTGGGCCACCAGCCGGCGCACCCACGCCTTCTCCTTCCGATTGTGGCTGACGAAGACGCGGACGGCCGCCGGCGGGGGCGGAAGGGGCGTGACCTCCACGGGGAGCTGCATGGGACCTCCGGGCGGCGCGGATGAGCGCCGGGGAAGGTTCGAAGGGGAGGAGACGAGTCGTGCGGCCGGTCGGGCCAGCGCCCGGCCACTTTCGTGCAAGTGTAGGAGGGGAATCTTTTTATGTCAATTCAAACGAGAGGGGCCGGCGCGTAGCGATCCACGCCGGCCCCTCGTCGCTTCACCGAATCCGGATCAGTGGTGCGCGCAGACGCGGTCGAGGTAGAGGTCGCGGCCGCCGATCAGGACGCGGACCGGGGCGCCGCCGACGCGCGTGGTCCCCTGCGGGACCCCCGCGGCCCACCACCCCCACGCCGAGACGCCCAGCCCCGCGGGGACGGCGGTGAAGGAGCCGATGAAGAGCCCGCCGGCGTTCACGCGGAGGTTGGAGGGGCCCGCGTTCTCGCGCCAGTCGAACGAGACGAAGGACGGGACCCACGGGAGCGCCGCGAAGTCGAACTCCAGCGAGATCGCCTTGAGGTGCGCCGCCTTCGGCGCCACGCCGAAGCCCGCGGGCGAGGGGATGATCGTCGCCGCGTTGTAGACCGGCCCGCCGCCGGGGTTGTAGGGACGCGTGCGGACGACGACACCGGCCTCCACGAACGCCACGGTGCCCGGCGGCTGGCCCACGGGCGCGCCGAAGACCGTCCCCACGGGGGGGACGTTGAACTCCACGCACACGGGCGGGACGTGGTTGGCCGCCGCCTCCTCGGGCGGGGCCAGGGTCGGCGAGGCGCCGTCGGAGGTGCAGGCGGCCAGCGCCAGGGCGGCGGGGGCCAGCAGGGCGAGGGCGCGGAGACGGGCGGTCATGGCTCCTCCTGGGGAGTGGGGACGGGCGCGCGGGGCGGCGCGCCCGGGGAGGCCCCCGCCGGATGCGGGGCGGCGGACGCGTTTCACGGGTACGCACAGACGTTGTCGAGGTAGAACTCCTGCCCGCCCACGATGAGCCCCTTCACCGGGCCGCCGGAGAGCGAGGTGCTCCCCTGCTTCCCGCCGGGGATGAACCCCCAGGCGTGCGCCACGTTGACCCCGCCGAAGGGCGAGGGCGCCGCCGTCAGCTCGCCGATGTAGAGGCCGCTGGAGTTGACCCGCAGGTTCTCGTAGCCGCCCAGGTCGCGCCACTCGAACTTGACCGTGGTGGGGACGAAGGAGAGCCCCGAGAAGTCGAAGCCCAGGTTGATGTTGTTGACCCAGGCCACCTTCCCGGCGCCGAACCCCGCGGGGGCGGGGACGATGTCGGCGCGGTTGAAGGCCGAGCCGCCGCCGATCCAGCCGAACTTGTGGACCGACACCTTGATCCCGTTCTCCACGAACACGCCCTGCCCGGGGACGTGCCCCGCGGGCGAGCCGAGGACCGCGCCCAGCGGCGGGACGTTGAACTCCACGCAGGCCGGGACGAGCGCGGCGCTGGGGCCCGCGCCGTCGGCCGAGACGCCGGTGGGGCCGCCGCCGTCCGCGCACGCGGCCAGCGCGAGGGCCAGGGCGGCCAGCGGGGCGATGTTGCGGACCGTCTTCATGGGACGCCTCCTGGTGACGGGGGAGGGGAGGCCGGCGGCCGGGGGGCGGC
>DATACF010000350.1:0-1686 GCA_036259235.1 Longimicrobium sp.
GGCGACCTGGCCGTGGTGGGCGCGGAGGTCGACCGGGCGACCGGCGACACGCTGGTGGCCGGGCGGCGCTTCGCCGAGGCGGTCCCCGCCACCGCCGAGTACGCCCGCGCGGCGCGGTGGTACGTCGACAACGAGCCCCTCGCCTTCAACACCCGGCGCCCGTACTACGTCAAGTACGGCCTCCCGCGCTACATGGCCGTCAACGAGATCGTCCGCATCGGCGTGCACCAGGGCGTCCCGCTCTTCGGCGAGGTGGGCGACGACCCGGTGCGCCCGTCGGTGATCTACGTCCCCACCGACCCTGGGTGCCTCTTCCAGCCCTACCAGTTCTCCGGCCCGGGCGAGGGCGTCCGGGGGCGCTGAGATGATCTCGTCCGACCCCATGCATTCCGATCCGCCCCCGGCCGAGCCGCAGACGCTGGAGGCGTACGAGGCCGCCGCGCGCGCCGTCCTCCCGCGGCCCGCGTACGACTACTACGCCGGGGGCGCGGAGGACGAGGCGACGCTCCGCGGCAACCGCGCCGCGTACGGGCGCTTCTGGCTCCGGCCGCGGGTGCTGGTGGACGTCGGGAGCGTCGACCTCTCCGTCGAGCTCCTGGGCGAGCGGCTGTCGATGCCGGTGCTCCTGGCGCCCACGGCGTTCCAGCGGATGGCGCACCCCGACGGAGAGTGCGCCTCGGCGCGGGCGGCGCGCGCGGCGGGGACGCTCCTGGTGTGCAGCACCCTCTCCACCTGCACGGTCGAGGAGACGTGCGCGGCCGCGCCGGGGCCCGCGTGGTTCCAGCTCTACGTCTACCGCGACCGCGAGATCACCCGCGACATGGTGCGCCGCGCCGAGGCGGCGGGGTGCACGGCGCTCGTCCTCACCGTCACCATGCCCGTGCTGGGGCGCCGCGAGCGCGACGTGCGCAACGGCTTCCGCCTCCCCGACGGGGTGGAGATGGCCAACTTCCGGGGCCTGCGCCACGCCGCCTTCCCCGACGCGCGCGGCTCGCGCTTCGAGGCGTTCGTGAACGCGGAGTTCGACCGAACGCTGGGGTGGGAGGCGGTGGAGTGGCTCCGCTCCGTCACCCGTCTCCCCGTCCTCCTCAAGGGCGTCGTGACCCCCGAGGACGCGGCGCTGGCGGTGGCGCACGGCGCCGACGGCGTCATCGTCTCCAACCACGGCGGCCGCCAGCTCGACGGCGCCGAGCCCACCCTCTTCGCCCTCCCCCGCGTGGCCGAGGCGGTCGACGGGCGCGTCCCGGTGCTGATGGACGGCGGGATCCGGCGGGGGACCGACGTGGCGAAGGCGCTGGCGCTGGGCGCGCGCGCCGTCCTCGTCGGCCGCCCCTACCTCTGGGGGCTCGCCGCCGGGGGACAGGCGGGGGTCGAGCGCGTCCTCGCCCTCCTCCGCGCCGAGCTGGAGCGCGCGCTGGCGCTCCTCGGCCGCCCCACCGTCGCGGCCGTCGACCGGAGCGCGGTCACGCCGGCGGACGCCGCGGACCGCCCCGGAGCGTCGTAAGCCTCCGTCCTCGCGACCGTCCGGCCCGTTGCGCGGAGGCGCGGCGGAGGTTTAGGATTGGCATCCGCTTACGCGTCGTTCCTCCCCCCCAGGCCCGCCCGGATGTCGCTCCTCCTCCTCTGCGTGACGACCTTCGCCTTCTCCGCGCTCAGCGCGCTGGTGCCGGTCGTCAACATCGAGAT
>DATACF010000351.1:0-2314 GCA_036259235.1 Longimicrobium sp.
ATTGCGGTGTTCCCCCGGCGCCACCCTCCACCGCCCCAACGCCCGGACCAGAGAAACGGATCATGGGCATCCCCGCTCCGCGCTCCTTCGCCCTCGCGCCCCGCCTGGCGGCGCTCTGCGCCGCCCTGTGCCTCGCCGTCCGCCGCTGCGAAAGAACGCTTACCCGGCGCTCGGCCCCGCCGCCTTCACCGCGTCGGAGACCTTGTCCTCGAAGCGCTTGAAGTTGTCGGCGAAGAGCCCGGCCAGCTTCCGCGCCTGCTCGTCGAACGCCGCGCCGTCGGCCCAGGTGTTCCGCGGCACCAGCACCTCGGCGGGGACGCCGGGGACGCTCGTGGGGACGTCGAGGTTGAAGAACGGCACCCGCTGCGTCTCCACGCGGTCGAGCTCGCCCGCCAGCGCCGCGCGGACCATGGCGCGGGTGTACGCGAGCTTCATCCGGTGCCCGGTCCCGTACGCCCCGCCCGTCCACCCGGTGTTCACCAGCCAGACGCGCGCCTGGTGCTCGCGGAGCTTCTCGCCCAGCATCTCGGCGTAGACGCTGGCGTGCAGCGGGAGGAAGACCGCGCCGAAGCACGCCGAGAAGGTGGGCTGCGGCTCCTTCACCCCCCGCTCCGTCCCCGCCACCTTCGCCGTGTACCCCGAGAGGAAGTAGTACATCGCCTGCTCGGGCGTCAGCCGGCTGATCGGCGGGAGGACGCCGTACGCGTCGGCCGTCAGGAAGACCACGGTCTTCGGGTGCCCGCCGCGCGCGTCGGGAACGTGGTTCTCGATGTAGTGGAGGGGGTACGAGACGCGGGTGTTCTCGGTGATCGACTGGTCGTCGAAGTCCACCCGGCGGCGCTCGTCGACCACGCAGTTCTCCAGCACGGTCCCGAACATCCGCGTGGTGGCGTAGATCTCGGGCTCGCCCTCCTTCGAGAGCTTGATCGCCTTGGCGTAGCAGCCGCCCTCGAAGTTGAAGACGCCCGCGTCGCTCCACCCGTGCTCGTCGTCGCCGATCAGCCCCCGCTCGGGGTCGGCCGAGAGCGTCGTCTTCCCCGTCCCCGAGAGCCCGAAGAAGAGGGCGGTGTCGCCCTGCGGGCCCACGTTCGCCGAGCAGTGCATCGAGAGGACGCCCTGCTTCGGGAGGAGGTAGTTGAGGAGCCCGAAGACGCTCTTCTTGATCTCGCCCGCGTAGCGCGTCCCCCCGATCAGCACCTCGCGCTTCCCGAAGTGGATCAGGATGAAGGTGCTCGTCCGCGTCCCGTGGCGCGCCGGGTCGGCCTCGTACTCGGGGGCGTGGAGGATGGTGAAGCCCGGCTCGAAGGCCTCCAGCTCGCCCTCCTTCGGGCGGCGGAACATGTTGTAGGCGAAGAGGTTGTGCCAGGCGTTGGGGGTGATGACGCGCACCCCCAGCCGGTAGCGCTCGTCGGCGCCCGCCCACATGTCGCGCACGTAGAGGTCCTGCCCCTCCAGGTGGGCCAGGACGTCCTCGCGGAGGCGGTCGTAGTTCTCGGCCTCGAAGGGGATGTTGACCTTCCCCCAGTCGATGTCGGCCTCGGAGGAGGGCTCGCGGACCACGAAGCGGTCCTGCGGCGAGCGGCCGGTGTGGGGCTGGGTGACGGCGTTGAAGGGGCCGCCGTCGACCAGGATCCCCTCGCTCCGCCGGATGGCGTGCTCGACCAGCTCCACCGGGTTCAGGTTCCAGAACACCGCGCCGGGGTTGCGGATCCCGTGACGGTCCAGCCCGTAGCGGCTCGCGTGCCCGAACGACGGGGCGGCGGCCTCGGCGGGGTTCAGCGTCGTAGCCATGCGATGGATTCTCGTTCTTGCTTTCGGGAATGCGTCCGTCCGCGGTGCCGGGAGCGCGCGCGGGGTCGAAAGGGGGACACGGTAGCACGCTCCGGCGGCGGCGCGCAAGCCGACGTATGTAGCACGTGCGGCCCGGGTGAGCGTCGTTCAGCGTGGCGGGGCGGGCTTTTTCGTTCCGTCGGGTTTCGCTGGACGGCGAACGGCGGATCTGGGCATGTCCCTCCGCTGCGCTCCGGGCCGGGCTGCGGGCGCCGTAGGAAACGATACCACCGTTTCCAACGGCGCGAAGCCCCTGGCGGACTCCACGCATTCCGCGGCATCTGCTCCGATCGCGGTCCTCTTCGCATGTCCCCCCGCCAGGGTCTTCGCCCTTCGGGCCCGCATCCCTCATGCAACGGCGCAAGGCGGAGGCGGCGTTCGCGCGGTGGCCCGGGCTTCAGCGGCGGGCGGTCACCCACTTCCTGCCGGGGCGGCGGGGGGCGGGCGCGAGGGGCGGGTCGGGCTCGGCGGGCCAGGTGGGGAG
>DATACF010000352.1:0-6012 GCA_036259235.1 Longimicrobium sp.
GGCGCCGGAGAGACCTCCGGCGCCCGTCCGGTGCTTTGGGGATCGCGGAGGATGCGGATCGGCGCTTCGGTGCGGGGCCGGTTTGCGCTCCGGCGCCCGATGTGCAATCCTGAATCCGACAGAAAGAAGACCCATCGGCCACCGCCTCCGATCTCCTACCGCGCTCCAGGAGGGGAGCCTGGCCTTCGCGTGGCGCCGCTCCTCGGCGAGCCACGTCACCACGCCGCGTGCTTTCCGCCGCGGCGAGCACAATCACCCACGCTGGAGGAGGCTGCTCGTGAAGAAGCTCGCGCTGAACATCGAGGAGATCGAGGTGGAGTCGTTCGACACGCTCCGGTCCGAGCTGCGCCGGGGGACGGTGGCCGGGCGGGAAGACGACTCGGCGATGGGGACCGGGTGCAACACCGACGACATGTGCTGCCAGGCCAACACCTACGGCGGAGACGGCGGGTGCGACAGCAGCGGCGACTGCGACGACCTCTCCGCCTGCTGGGGCGGGATCTGCTGAACGAGTCGAAGGGGGAGGCCCGGACCGGGCCTCCCCATTCGCTTCGCCGGATCGCGCCCGGCCTGCCTACCGCTCGCCCGCCAGCACCTTCCGCGCGGCGCGCTCCAGGACGTCGACCGAGACGGGGAGGGCGTCCTCGCAGAGGTCGAAGCGGGGCGAGTGGTGCGGGTGCACGGCGCCCTTCGGCTCGCTGTGCGCCCCCACGAAGAAGTAGCAGCCGGGGATGCGGAGGAGGAGCTCGCCGAAGTCCTCGGCGGCCGTGGTCCGCACCGCCGGGTCGGTCCGCACCCGCTCGGCGCCGACGACCTCCTCGGCCGCGCGGCGCACCGTCTCGGCGAGGGCGGGGTCGTTGATGGTGGGCGGCGTGTCCTGCTGGTAGTGGAAGCGGTACGTCGCCCCCAGCGCCTCGCACACCCCCGCGGCGACCCGCTCGATCCGGCGCGGGAGGTCGTCGCACGCGGCCACGTCGAAGGCGCGCACCGTCCCGGCGAGCCGCGCGGTGTCGGCGATCACGTTCCACGCGCTCCCCGCCTGGAACGAGCCGACCGAGACCACGGCGGCGTCCAGCGGCGACACGTTCCGCGCGACGATGCTCTGGAGCGCGACGACGACCTGGCTCCCCACGAGGACCGCGTCCACCGTCTCGTGCGGCATGGCGCCGTGGCCGCCCCGGCCGTGGATGGTGAGCTCGAACTCCCCCGCCGACGCCATGAACGGCCCCGGGACGACGCCGACGACGCCGCTCGGCAGCCCCGTCCACACGTGGAGCCCCAGCGCGCAGTCGACCCCCTCCAGCACGCCCTCCTCCACCATCCGCAGCGCCCCGCCGCCCCCCTCCTCGGCGGGCTGGAAGACGTACTTCACCGTGCCCCCCCATTCGCCGCGCGTGGCCGCCAGCCGCTCGGCCACCGCCAGGCCGATGGCGACGTGCGCGTCGTGCCCGCAGGCGTGCATCACGCCGGGGTGGGTGGAGACGAAGTCGTGCGCGCACTCCTCCACGATGGGGAGCGCGTCCATGTCGGCGCGCAGGAGGAGCGTGGGGCCCTCGCCCGCGCCGCCGCGAAGGGTGCCGATCACCCCCGTCTCGGCGATCCCCGTCTCGACGTCGTATCCGGCGGCGCGGAGGCGCCCGGCGACGATCCCGGCGGTGCGGTGCTCCTGGAACCCCAGCTCGGGGTGCCGGTGGAGGTCGCGGCGGGTCTGGATCAGGAGGTCGAGCTCGGCGGTGGCCATCGTCTAAAACTCAGTGCGTGAGTGCGTTGGTGCGTGAGTGCGCTCGGTGTCGTCGCGAGCGACGAGGGCGCGTCACTCGGCCAGGGCTTCGCGGAGCCAGGCGATGAAGGGGTGCATGGCGCGGAAAGTCTCCGCCAGCCAGGGGAGCGCGTCGGGGGCGCCGGCCGAGACGTCGCGCTCGCGGGCGACGATGAAGCTCTTGAGCTGGAGCGTCTCGATCATCGGCGCGTCCTCGGCGTAGCCGCGCGGCGGACGCTTGAGGCGCTCGCCCTGGATCTCGCCGAAGGTCTGCTTGAACGCCCGCTTGCGGAGGACGGCCCGGAGCTTTTCCGGGTGCTCGGCGATGTACTCGCGGATGCGGCCCAGCGGACCCGACGCGGGCATGTAGATGCCGCCGGCCGCGAAGAGCGTCCCCTTCTCGTCCACGTGGAAGTAGTACCCCGGACCGTCGACGGCGCGCCCCCGCGGGCTGACGAAGGCGCTGAACGTCGTCTTGTACGGCGACTTGTCGGCGCTGAAGCGCACGTCGCGGTGGAGGCGGAAGATGCAGTCCTTGGGGTCCATCCACCGCACCGCGTCGTCGCCCTCGCCGATCCGCCCGATCACCTCGCCCACGAAGTCCGTGAAGTCGCCGCGCAGCGCCTGGTACTCCGCGCGGTTCGCCTCGAACCACTCCTTCCGGTTGTTCTCCGCCAGCGCCCCCAGGTACGCCGCCAGCCGCGCGAAGTCCATCGTCCACCCCCCATCCGCCGTCCACGGTGAATCCTCGTCTCCTTCGATCCGGGGATGAGGATAACCGTCCAGAGTGTGAGGGGGAAGACGCCGGACGGTCGTCAGCGCGCTAGCGACCGGGCGACGTTCTCCCGCGCCCGCCGCTCGAAGCGTTCGTGGAAGAGGTCGGTGAGGAAGAGGCGGTCCGACGCCAGGAGCTCGCGGAGGAAGGCGGCGCGGTTGCGGCGGAAGAGAAAGCCGGGGACCCAGGCGTACTCCTTCCGCACCCCCGCCTCGTAGGCATCGAAGCGCTCGGGGTCGGCGGCGAGGATGGAGAGGTCGATGTCGACCAGCAGCCGCGCGTCGGGGTCGTCCGGGCGCGACGGGTGCTTCGTGGCCAGGATGTGGGCGTGGACGGTGTCGATGGAGGACTCGGCCAGCCCCTGCGCGCGCAGCTCGTCGCGGGCGAGGTCGGCGCTCCGCTCCTCGTTGTCGCCGCGCTTCGGATCGTAGACGGCGTCGTGGTACCAGAGCGCCAGCTCCACCTCGGCGGGCGAGCGCAGGAGCGCGCGCGACTCGGCGGCCAGCGCCAGGCAGGCGGCCACGTGCTCCAGGTCGTGATAGCCGCGGTGCGCCTCCCCGTACCGCGCGCACAGCCGCTCGAACGGCTCGCGCCGCGCCGGGAGGCCGGCCAGCGCCCACGTCTCTTCCCACCGACTCCACGCGTCCATTCGCCCCCCGCTCACGCCATCGGCTCCAGCGAGGGAAGCGAGAGCCGGTGCTCCCCTTCCCCGTCGCGGTACGCCAGCACGTCGCCCTCCACGCTCCACTCCGGCGTGATCTGGAGCCAGCGGACCGGCTCGCCGCGCGCGGCGGCGGCGACGAAGGTGTCGTGCTTGTCGGCGTAGACGAGGACGACGGCGCCGCCGTGCCAGCGGAGGTGGCCCACGCGGCACCCGAAGTACGGGTTGTACGTCTCGATCTCCCACCGCGCCACCCGCCCGTCCCGGTCGCGCGCCTTCAGCCAGTAGTGCGCGATCACCACGTTCGCCCGGTCGTTCTCCTGCCACTCCACCCACGCCGCGCGCCCTCCGTCCTCGTCCACGGCGGCGGCGGTGACCTGCCAGAGGAAGCCGGACTCGTCCTCGTACGGCTCGGCCGTCACGGCCAGCTCGGCCACCTTGCGCGCGACCTCGGCCACGTCGGGCTCGTAGTCGACCCCCGTGTCGGCGAAGATGCCCAGCCGCTCCAGCTCCGGCACATCGTCCCACACCGGCCGCAGGAGCGCCTCCAGCTCGGGGTCGTCGTCGGGGTCGTACGGGGCGTCGCCGGTCATTCGGAAGGAGGACGAGGAGGAATCATGAAGACCCGGCCCGCAAACTAGCCTTCGCCGGAGGAAAGGAAAACGGCCGGCGGTCCACGGGGACCGCCGGCCGCTTTCGCTTGCTATCGACCGATCGCGCTTACCGGCCGCCGTTCGCGCTCGAGGCGGGGACGGGGAAGCCGCGCTTGCGCATCAGGGCGTCGATGGTGGCGTCGCGGCCGCGGAAGGCGCGGTACGCCTCGCCCGGGTCGACGGTGTTGCCGACCGAGAAGATGCGGTCGTTCAGCCGCCGCGCCACGTCGCGGTCGTAGAGCCCGCCCGGGGCGCTGGTGAACGCCTCGGCCGCGTCGGCGGTGATGACGTCGGCCCACAGGTAGCTGTAGTACCCCGCCGAGTAGCCGTCGCCCGCGAAGACGTGGCCGAACTGCGGCGTCCGGTGCCGCATCACGATCTCCGACGGCATCCCCAGCCGCGCCAGCGTTTCCTTCTCGAAGGCGTCGGGGTCGATGTCGGCGCTCCCGGCCAGGTGGAGCTTCATGTCGACGAGCGCGCTCCCCAGGTACTCCACCGTCTCGAAGCCCTCGTTGAAGGTCGTGGTCGCCTTGATCCGGTCGACCAGCGCCTGGGGGATCGGCTCCCCCGTCTGGTAGTGCGTGGCGAAGCGCCCCAGCACCTGCGGCGTCGAGAGCCAGTGCTCCAGCAGCTGCGAGGGGAACTCCACGAAGTCGCGCGCCACGCTGGTCCCCGAGAGCGACGGGTAGGTGACGTTCGACGCCAGCCCGTGGAGCGCGTGGCCGAACTCGTTGAAGAGCGTGGTGGCGTCGTCCCACGAGATCAGGACGGGCTCGCCGGGCGCGCCCTTCACGAAGTTGGAGTTGTTCGAGACGATGGTGGTGATCTCGCGGTCGACGCGCTCCTGGTCGCGGTACTCGTTCATCCACGCCCCGGAGCGCTTCCCCGGCCGGGCGTAGGGGTCGAAGTACCAGAGCCCCACGTGCTTCCCGCTCGCGCGGTCGGTCACCTCCCAGACGCGGACGTCGGGGTGGTAGACCGGGACGTTGGTCACCGGCGCGAAGGCGAAGCCGAAGAGCTCGCCCGCCACCCAGAACATCCCCTCGCGGAGGCGGTCGAGCTGGAGGTACGGCTTGACCTCGGCGTGGTCGAGGTCGTAGCGGGCCTTCCGCACCTTCTCCATGTAGTAGCGGTAGTCCCACGGCTGGATGTCCACGGGCGCGCCCTCGGCAGCCGCCAGCGCCTCCATGTCGGCGACCTCCTGGCGGACGCGGGCCACGGCGGGGGTCCAGACGGCCTCCATCAGCTCCAGCGCGCGCTCGGGCGTCTTCGCCATCACGTTGTCGAGGCGCCAGTGGGCGTGCGTGGGAAAGCCCAGGAGGTTGGCGCGCTCGGCGCGGAGCTTCAGGATCTCGGCGATGATGGCGTTGTTGTCGGTCTCGCCGCCGTTGTCGCCGCGGCTGACGAACTGGCGCCACACCTTCTCGCGCAGGTCGCGCCGCGCCGAGTAGGTGAGGAAGGGGTCGGTCGACGAGCGGGTGTTGTCGATCACCCAGGCGTTCGCGATCCCCCGGCGCTGGGCCGAGGCCGCGGCGGCGTCGCGGAGCGACTGCGGGAGCCCGGCCAGCTCGGCCGTGTCGCGCAGCACGACGTAGAGGTTGTTCTCGTCGGCCAGGACGTTCTGGCTGAAGCGGGTGTAGAGCCCGGCCAGCTTCTGGTTGATCTCCGACATCCGCGCCTTGGCGGGCCCGTCGAGGCGCGCGCCGGCGCGGACGAAGTTGGTGTACTGGCGCCACGCCAGCCGCCGCTGCTCGGGGGTCAGCCGCGCGGTGTCGGGCGACTGGTAGACGGCGGCGATCCGGCGGAAGAGCGCCTCGTTCTGGTTGATCCGGTCGCTGAAGGCGGCCAGCCGGGGCGCCATCTCGCGCTCGACGGCCTGGAACTCGGCCGAGTTCATCGTCGAGCTCCAGATCCCGTACGCCGTGGTGACGCGGTCGAGGGTGCTCCCGGCGCGCTCCATGGCCACCAGGGTGTTCTCGAAGGTCGGCGCCTCGGGGTTGCTGGCGATCCGGTCGATCTCGGCCAGGTTCTCGGCCATGGCGGCCTCGAGCGCGGGGACGAAGTGCTCCACGCGCACCTGGTCGAAGGGCGGGACGCCGCCGTACGGGCCGGTCCACTCGGCCAGGAGCGGGTTGTTGGCCGCGGCGGCGGCGGCCGTCACCGC
>DATACF010000353.1:0-4677 GCA_036259235.1 Longimicrobium sp.
GGGGGGGGGGGGCCCCCTCTCGCGATCCGTCCGCGGGACCTCGACGCGTCAGCAGTACGGGTTGATGCAGGGCAGGCGCGACGGGTCGTTGAAGCACTCCGTCTCGGGGTCGTAACTCCCGCCCGCGGCGCAGCTCGCGAAGCACGTCAGCGTGTCCTGCTGGCACCCGCCCACCTGGCAGGTCTGGCAGTTGGAGGCCTGAGAGCAGGCTACGTACTGGCTGGCGTGCCCGTGCACCGTACCCTTCCTCTCGTCGCCGTCACCGGTGTCGAACGACTCCACGGCAAGCGCTTCGATTTCGAGTCGGATCTTGCGCATGAGAACTCCTCCAGCGTGGGATCAGGGGTGAGCCCTCGTCGCTCGCTCTTCAGCAGAAACAGACCTGATAACCGTTCGTCCTGGAGCACGTCACGAAGCACGTCGACGTGTCCTGCGGGCATCCACCCGCTTGGCAGGTCGCGCATTGCGAGCCGTCGGAGTTGCACGGCAGGTACAGGCTGGCGTCGTGCCCGCGTACCGTGCCACCCTTTCCGGCGCCGTCGCCAGCGTCGAACGACTCCACCGCCAGCTCGTCGATCGCGAGTCGGACCTTGCGCATCGGTGTGCTCTCCAGCGTGAGAGGACGTGTCGATTCCGCCGTCGTTCAGGGGCGGCGGAATTCCGGGCCTTCGCCATGATAGTCGTGGCGTGCACATCGCGCCATGAAGTCAGATTGGATCTGCGTGAGACGTCCTTTCGATCCTCCCGCTTCGTCCGCGCGGGGGTGGCGCGGCGGGAGGATGCCGCACCGAAGTTCAGGGTGCGCCGGACGGGGGGATGGGGAGATTTCCCTACGCCGCGTGGGGCGCGGGTCGACTAGCTTGCGGCGAGCGTGGGGGACGGCCCCGACGCGGAGGCCCCGACTCACGGACCGGCGAGGCGCGTGTGATCGACACCCTGACGGCGGCGCGGGCGCAGATGGAGGTCTCGCTCGCCTTCCACATGATCTTCGCCGCGCTCGGCATCGGGATGCCGCTCCTGATGGTGCTCGCCGAGGGGCTGGCGATCCGCACGGGGCGGGAGCACTACCGGGAGCTGGCGCGGAAGTGGGCCAAGGCGACGGCGCTCACCTTCGCCGTCGGCGCGGTCTCGGGGACGGCGCTCTCGTTCGAGCTGGGGCTCCTCTGGCCGCGCTTCATGGCCTTCTCCGGCGGGATCATCGGGAGCGCGTTCGCGCTGGAGGGCTACGCCTTCTTCATCGAGGCCATCTTCCTCGGCCTCTACCTCTACGGGTGGGAGCGCCTCTCTCCCCGCGCCCACCTCCTCTGCGGCGTCGTCGTCGCCTTCTCGGGGATGGTCTCCGGCGTCCTCGTCGTCGCCGCCAACGCGTGGATGCAGAACCCGGTCGGCTTCGAGCTGGTCGGCGGCCGGGCGGTGAACGTCGACCCGCTGGCGCCCTTCCGGAGCCCGGCGTGGTTCCACATGGCGCTCCATTCCACGCTGTCGTGCTACATCGCCACCGGCTTCGCCGCCGCGGGGGTGTACGCGGTGGGGATGCTCCGCGGCCGCCGCGACGCCTACCACCGCTCGGGGCTCACGCTGGCGCTCGCGCTGGCGACCGTCACCGCGCTCCTCCAGCCGCTGAGCGGCGACCTGAGCGCCAAGCACGTGGCCGAGCACCAGCCGGCCAAGCTCGCCGCCATGGAGGCGCACTTCCACACCGAGGCCGGCGCCCCGCTGATCGTCGGCGGGCTCCCGGACGTGGAGACGGGGACGGTGCGCTACGCCGTCCGCCTCCCGCGGATGCTCTCCTTCCTGGCGCACGGCGACTTCGACGCCGAGGTCCAGGGGCTGAACGACTTCCCGCGCGAGCTCTGGCCCAACGTCCTGATCGCGCACCTCGCCTTCCAGGTGATGGTGGGGTGCGGGATGGCGCTGATCGGGCTCGGCGCGTGGTTCTGGCTCGCCCGCTGGCGGCGGCGCGAGCCGGGGCGGTGGCTCCTCCGCGCGGTCGTCGTCGGCTCGCCGCTGGGCTTCGTGGCGCTCCAGGCGGGGTGGATCGTCACCGAGGTGGGCCGCCAGCCGTGGGTGGTCTACGGGGTCATGCGGACGCGCGACGGGGTCACGCCCGTGGAAGGCGTCCCGGCGACGCTCTTCGGCTTCTCCGTCCTCTACCTCGTCCTCGGCGTGGCGCTCGCCTGGCTCCTGCGGCGCTTGGCGACGGGGGCGCCGCCATCGTCCTCGCCTACGGCTGCGACGACGCAGACTGGAGAGGAGGTGGCGCATGCTCGTTGAGCTCGTGGCCGGTCTCGCCCTCGTGGCGCTGATCGCCTACGCGGTCCTGGCCGGGGCCGACTTCGGCGGGGGGATCTGGGACGCGCTGGCCCGCGGTCCCCGGCGCGACGCGCAGCGCGAGGCGATCGCGAAGGCGATGGGGCCGGTGTGGGAGGCCAACCACGTCTGGCTGATCTTCGTCATCGTCCTCCTCTTCACCGGCTTCCCCAGCGCCTTCGCGGCGCTCAGCATCGCGCTCTTCACCCCGTTCCACCTCGTGCTCCTGGGGATCATCCTCCGCGGCGCGGCGTTCGTCTTCCGCGCCTATTCGCCGCAGAGCGCGCGCTCGGTCCGCCCCGGACGCGGCGCGAGGCGGTGGGGCGTGGTGTTCGGCGTGGCGAGCGTGATCACGCCGGTGCTCCTGGGGATGTGCCTGGGCGCGGTCTCCTCCGGCCATGTGCGCGTCTCCGGCGACGGGGCGGTGCGCTTCGAGGGGCCGCTCCCCTGGCTGTCGCCGCTGGCGCTGGCGGTGGGCGCCTTCGCGCTCGCCGTCTGCGCCTACGTGGCCGCCGTCTTCCTGGCGAACGAGACGGAGGGCGACCTCCGCGCCGACTTCCGGCGCCGCGCCCTCTGGGCGGGGACGGGCGTCGTCGCCCTCTCCGTCCTCGTCCTCCCGCTGCTGCGCTTCGACGCGGCGCACCTGTGGTCGGGCCTGGTGAGCGCGCGGGCGGCGCCGGTGCTGGCGGTGGGCGTCGTGGCGGCGCTCGTCTCCGGCTGGGGGCTCTGGAAACACCGGCTGCGGCTGGCGCGTACGGCGACGGTGGCCCAGGTGGCCTGCCTCCTCGCCGGGTGGGGGATCGCGCAGCACCCGTATCTGATCTATCCCGACGTGACGCTGCACGGCGCGGCGGCGCCCGACGCGACGCTCCGCTTCGTCCTCTGGTCGACGCCGTTCGGGATGGCGCTGCTGGTCCCCTCGCTCTGGTTCCTCTTCCGCGTCTTCAAGGGGCCGGCGCTGGGACTGGCCGATCGGGACGACGACGGAAGTGCGTGAGTGGGGAAGTGCGTGAGTGCGTGAGTGCGTTTACGACGGAATCGACGGATCTCGAATCAGACGAGGGAGGCTCGTCCATGGACGACGATAGAGCGCGGCCGGTGGTGATCGTGGGTGGGGGGATCGGGGGGCTGTCGGCGGCCATCGCGCTGCGGCGCTCGGGGGTGGAGGCGCTGGTGTACGAGCGCGCGCCCGAGCTGCGCGAGGTGGGGGCGGGGATCAGCCTGTGGCCCAACGCCACGCGCGTCCTCCGCCGCTGGGGGGTCCTGGACGACGTCGTCCGGCGCGGCTTCGTCTTCCGCCGCGGCGAGATCCGCACGGCCAAGGGGGCGCTCCTCCAGCGGATGGGCCTCCCCGACTCCGACGCGCCCCACGTCCTCATCCACCGCGCCGACCTCCACGCGGCGCTCGCCGACGCGCTCCCGCCGTGGGCCGTCACCCTGGGCGCGGAGCTCCGCGGGTTCGACGAGGCGGGGGGAGTCGTGCGGGCGCACTTCGACGACTTCGGCGCCGTGGAGGGGCGGGCGCTGGTGGGCGCCGACGGGATCCGCTCGGCCGTGCGCGCGCAGCTCCTGGGCGACGGCGCGCCGGTCTACCGCGGCTACGCCGTCTGGCGCGGCGTCGCGCAGGTCGGCGACGGGATCGACGCCCTCTCCGAGTCGCTGGGGGCGGGGCTGCGCTTCGGCGTGGTGCCGATCGGCGGCGGGCGGGTGGCGTGGTGGGCCGCGGCGAACGAGCCGGAAGGGGGCGACGACGGCGACCGGAAGGCGAAGCTCCTCCGCCTCTTCGGCGCCTGGCACGCGCCGGTGCCCCAGCTGATCGATGCCACCCCGGCGGACGAGATCCTCCGCAACGACACCTGCGACCGGCCGCCGGTGCGCGGGTGGGGGCGCGGCCTCGTCACCCTCCTGGGCGACGCGGCGCACCCCACCACGCCCAACTTCGGCCAGGGCGGGTGCATGGCCATCGAGGACGCCGCCGTCCTCGCCGCCTCCCTCGCCGCCACCGACGACGTCGCCGCGGCGCTGCGCGACTTCGAGGCGCGCCGCTACCGGCGCACGACGTGGATCACCCGCCAGTCGCTCCGCTACGGCCGGCTCGCGCAGCTGGCGAGCCCCGTCGGCGTCCGGGTTCGCGACCTCCTCTTCCGCCTCACCCCCCAGGCCGTCACCGACGGCACGCTGCGGAGGATGTTCGCGTTCGAGGCGTGATAGCCAGTTCGAAAAAACAGGTTCTTCGTCGATTTAGTTGCAGGTCGGCATTAAACGAAGTGGACACCGGCCCTTCGGTTGAGCAGAATGGAGTTGTCTAAGCTCCCATTCACGCTTCGCCTCAGAACACGGTGTCCGAGCTCAGTATAACGCCCTACT
>DATACF010000354.1:0-4858 GCA_036259235.1 Longimicrobium sp.
GGAGCGCATCGCCGCCCCGCGCGACACCATCGTCTTCGGCACGCCGCTGGACGGCGACTCGGCCTGGGCGGAGGACGCCGCGCCCGCGCGCCCGTCGCGCTGGGCCGAGCCCTTCGCCGTGCGCTCCAGCGGGAGCGTGGCGGCGCGCCCGCCCGCCCGCGAGGTCGTCTGGCTCCACCCCGACACCGCCCGCGAGCTCGCCGCGGCCTCGGCGTCGGCGGGCGACGGGGAGGAAGCGGATTCGGCCGCCTCCGGCGACGAGGTGGAGCTCGACACCGCCTCCGCCGCGCCCCCGCGCCGCGCCCGCACGGCGGCCCGCGACACGCCGTCGGACGGCGGGGATCGGGATGCGGAGACGCGGCCTTCCCGCCGCACGTCCGCCCGCGACACGGCGGCCTCGGAGGAGCGTCCGGCGCGTCGGACCTCCGCCCGGCGCGACACGGCGGACGCGGAGGAACCACGGCCCACGCGGCGCACGGTGAGCCGCGAGGATTCGAGCGACGACGAGCGCCCGGCGCGTCCTGCGGCCACGACCGGCGGGGCGCGCGCGCGGACGCACACGGTGGCGCCGGGGGAGACGTTCTACGGGATCGCGCGGAAGTACGGGGTGACGTCGGCGCAGCTGCGGGCGCTCAACCCCGACGTGCAGTGGCAGAACGTCGAAGCCGGCGACGTGCTCCGGCTTCCCGCCTCGGCGCGCACGCCGAGCCAGCCGGCTTCGTCGGGCACGTCGGGGCGGACGGCGTCGGGCAACGCTTCGCGCGAGGGGAGCTCGTCCCGCACCGCGCAGCCCTCCACGCGCCGCCGCACGCACACGGTGGAGCGCGGCGAGACGCTCTTCGGCCTGGCGCGCCGCTACGGCGTCACCGTCGAGGCCATCCGCCGCGCCAACGACATGGACGAGGACGCAGGGCTGCGGATCGGCCAGACGGTGGTGATCCCGCCCGCGCCGCGCCCGCGGTAGCAGCCTCGCGCGACGGAGCCTGCCCTGTCATTCCGAGCGAAGCCGAGGAATCCAGCCGGCCTCGCCCGGAAGCCGCCTTCGCGCGCGGAATCGTGCACCCGCGGCCCCCGCGCACTCACGCACTCACGCACTCTTCCGAAGTGACGTACGCCGACAAGATCGCCGCGGAGCTGGGTCTCCGCGCTCCGCAGGTCCGTGCCGCCATCGAGATGCTCGAGGCGGGGAACACCATCCCCTTCATCGCCCGCTACCGGAAGGAAGCCACCGGCGAGCTGGACGAGGTGCAGCTCCGCGACGTCCGCGACCGCCACGAGTACCTGGTGGAGCTGGACGACCGCCGCGCGGCCATCCTCAAGTCCATCGACGAGCAGGGGAAGCTGACGCCTGAGCTGAAGGCGGCCGTCGAGCGCGCCGAGACCAAGCAGGCGCTGGAGGACCTCTACCTCCCCTACAAGCCCAAGCGCCGCACCCGCGCCACCATCGCCCAGGAGCGCGGCCTCGGCCCCCTCGCCGAGCTCCTGTGGGCGGGGGAGACGAGCGACGCGGAGCTGGTCGCTTCCGCATCGACCTTCATCGATCCCGAGAAGGGTGTCGCCACGGCGGAGGACGCGCTGGCGGGGGCGCGCGACATCGTGGCCGAGCGGGTGGCGGAAGACCCGGGCACGCGCGCGTACGTCCGCGAGCAGGTGTGGGAGAAGGGGGTCCTGGAGAGCCGCGCCGCGCGGGGGAAGGAGAAGGAGGTCTCCAAGTTCCAGGACTACTACGACTTCTCGGGGCCGGTGAAGACGATGCCCAGCCACCGCGTCCTGGCCGTGCGCCGCGGCGAGAGCGAGGAGTTCCTCACCGCCCGCATCGTGGCGCCCGACGAGGAGATCACCGCCGCGCTCCTGCGGAAGCACACCGAGGGGCACCGCGCGCCGGAGCAGATGCGGCTGGCGGTGGAGGACGCGTACCGCCGCCTCGTCTCGCCGTCGGTGGAGGTCGAGGTGCGGATGGAGATGAAGACGCGCGCCGACGAGGAGGCCATCGCCGTCTTCGGGAAGAACCTGGAGGCGCTGCTGCTCCAGCCGCCGGCGGGCGGTCGCACCGTCCTCGGCGTCGACCCCGGCTTCCGCACGGGGTGCAAGCTGGCGGCGGTGAGCCGCACCGGGCAGCTCCTGGAGACGGGCCACGTCTACCTCCACCAGGAAGACCGGGCGAAGCGCGACCTCCTCCGCTTCGTCACCGAGCACAACGTGGAGCTGGTCGCCGTCGGCAATGGGACGGCGAGCCGCGAGACGGACAGGCTGGTGAAGGAGGCGCTCCGCGACCTCCCGGCCGAGCGGCGGCCGGTGGTGGTGATGGTCAACGAGGCGGGGGCGTCGGTCTACTCGGCCTCCGACCTGGCGCGCGAGGAGTTCCCGGAGCTCGACCTCACGCTGCGCTCGGCGGTCTCCATCGCCCGGCGGCTCCAGGACCCGCTGGCGGAGCTGGTGAAGATCGACCCCAAGTCCATCGGCGTGGGGCAGTATCAGCACGATGTGTCACAGGTGAAGCTCAAGCGGCGGCTGGACGAGACGGTGGAATCCTGCGTGAACCGCGTGGGCGTGGAGCTGAACACGGCGTCGCCCGCGCTGCTGAGCTACGTGGCGGGGATCGGGCCGACGGTGGCGCAGCGGATCGTGCGGCACCGCGACGGGGCCGGGCCCTTCCGGTCGCGGGCGGAGCTGCTGAAGGTGAGCGGGCTGGGGCCGAAGACCTTCGAGCAGTCCGCCGGCTTCCTCCGCGTCCGCGAGGGGGCGCACCCGCTCGACGCCTCGGCGGTGCACCCGGAGCGGTACGCGCTGGTGGAGCGGATCGCGGGCGACGTCGGGATCCGGCTGGAGTCGCTGGTGGGGAACGAGGAGGCGGTGAGCCGGATCGAGCCGCGCCGCTACGTGGGCGACGGGGTGGGGCTCCCCACGCTGGAGGACATCCTCGCCGAGCTCCGCAAGCCGGGGCGCGACCCCCGCGACGCCTTCGAGGCGCCGGCCTTCCGCGACGACGTCCAGAAGGTGGAGGACCTCAAGGAGGGGATGGTCCTCCAGGGGACGGTGACCAACGTGGTGGCCTTCGGCGCCTTCGTGGACGTGGGCGTCCACCAGGACGGGCTGGTGCACGTCTCGGAGCTGTCGAACCGCTTCGTCCAGGACCCCAGCACGCTGGTGAAGGTGGGCGACAAGGTGACCGTCCGCGTCCTCTCGGTCGACGTCCCCCGCCAGCGGATCGCGCTCTCCATGAAGGACCCTTCGGGTCCGCGCCCGGCGCAGGCGCCGAAGGGCGGCGGCGATCGGAGGGACGACCGTCGGGGCGACGGCGGGAAGGGCGGGGGAGGGAAGAAGGCGCCGGAGCCGGTGAAGCCCGGCATGGCGCCGAACGGGATGCGGATCTCGTTCAAGCGCTGAGCGTCGTCGTCACGAGACCAGAATCGCCCCGGGCCGCACTCTTCGCGGCTCGGGGCGTTTCATATCGCGCATCTACATTGTCCAGCGCGGTTTACGGCGCGGTTCACGGCGCGGTGTGTGGTGCGGTTTACGGCGCGGGTGCGCGGCGAGCCGTTCCCGGGGAAGTTCCGCGAGTCGTTCGAGCGCCCGGTCCCCTTCGTTCCCGGGCGGCCGGCGCGGGTGGCGTACACGATGCCCGACGTCCACCACGCCTTCCGGCGCGGGCACCGGATCATGGTGCAGGTGCAGAGCTCGTGGTTCCCCCTCGTCGACCGCAATCCGCAGACGTTCGTCGACATCTACCACGCCCGCGAGTCCGACTTCCGCAGCGCCACGCACCGCGTCCACCGCTCCGCCGCCCTCCCGTCGAGCATCACCGTCGGCGTCCTGGAGCGCCGCGCGTCTCCGGGGGCGGTAGCGACACGTCGAATCCCTGACGACAACGGCGGGTCTCACGCAGAGCAGCAGAGTCAGCAGAGGAACTTCGAGCTGTTCTCTGCTGACTCTATTCCTCTGCGTGAGACTTTCTTTTTCCTGTCGATGCGACGAGGGGCCTTGACATCGGATCGCGCGGGTGTATCTTAGTGCAAGAAATTCGTTGTGACGGATATATGGTCCGTCGGAGGTGGGAAGCGCCGGGAGCGGTTCGGAAGGCCCGGCGCTTCGAAGCGGGGAAATGGTTTAGGTATAAAACAAATCGCGGTCCATGGGCGACGGTCTCCGCCCCGCGGCCGCACGGACGAACGAGACCGACAGGGAGATGACGACGATGACGCAGACGGCTCCGGTGGCCGCGGCCACCACGACCTGGAACATCGACCCCGCGCACTCGCTGGTCGAGCTCTCGGCCAAGCACATGATGATCACGACGGTGAAGGGGCGCTTCTCGGACGTGAAGGGGACGCTGGAGATCGACGAGGCGAGCCCCGACCGCTCGTCGGTGTCGGTGGAGATCGCCGTCGCCAGCATCGACACGGGCGTGGGGCAGCGCGACGACCACCTGCGCTCGGCCGACTTCCTGGACGCGGAGACGCACCCGGCCATCACCTTCCAGAGCCGTCGCGTGGAGGGCGCGCTGAAGGCGGAGGGCGACACCTTCCGCGTGGAGGGCGACCTCACCATCCGCGGCACCACCCGCCCGGTGGTGCTGGAGGCCGCCTACGAGGGGCGCGGTCAGGACCCCTGGGGCGGCCAGCGCGTGAGCTTCAGCGCCACCACGAAGATCGACCGGCGCGACTTCGGCCTCACCTGGAACCAGGCGCTGGAGACCGGCGGGATCCTGGTGGGGAACGAGATCAAGATCTCCATCGAGGTGCAGGCGGTGAAGGCGTAAGGGAGTCCTGAGTCCTGGGTCCCAAGTCCTGAGTAGGGCTTCGAGGACGAAGGATCGGGATGTGGGGGAATGGCGGGGGACCGGCTGCGCAGAGGCGGC
>DATACF010000355.1:0-12477 GCA_036259235.1 Longimicrobium sp.
GGCCGCACCGGGGTGGGGGCGGCCGATTTCGCAGGTGCATCATCGCCCGGACGGGCGGTATCCCTCGCCCCGTCGCGCTCTCGCGGCGGCGGAAACAGATCGTCGAGCATCGACAGGAGAAAGCGTCCATCCGACACCGGACCGGGCCGAACCGTCACGAGCACGCAAGTGAACAGGAGGAGGTTTTCATCTCAGCCCTCCGCCCGCCATGCCAATTTAGTCGCGAATGGATAATGATCGTTGCCCGAGGAGGCAAGGATCGTGATCATGGCCGAATGCCCGGTCGCATCGCAGGCTTTTTGCTTTTGGAGCGCGAGCCTGATAACCGTATCGGTCCGCGTCTCCCGCTCTTCCGCGGAAGGCGACGACGTCCACGAAACGAAGCGCGCGTTCAGATGAATTCGCAGACGGTGCTGGAGATCGTCGGGTACGTGGCCTCGGTGCTGGTGGCCATCTCGCTGATGATGAGCTCGATCCTGAAGCTGCGGGTGATCAACCTCGTCGGCTCGCTGGCGTTCACGGTCTACGGGGTGCTGATCCACGCCTACCCGGTGGCGGTGGTCAACCTGTTCATCGTCTTCATCAACCTCTATTATCTGCGGCAGATGCTGGGGTCGAAGGAGTACTTCCAGCTCCTCCGCGTGAGCCCCGACTCCGAGTACCTGCGCGCCTTCCTCGACTTCCACCGCGACGAGATCGGCCGCTTCCTCCCCGGCTTCGCGTACGCGCCCGACGAGCGCCAGGTCACCTTCTTCGTCCTGCGCGACATGGTGCCGGCCGGGCTCTTCATCGGCGAGCGGCGGGGCGACGGGGCGCTGTCGGTGGTGCTCGACTTCGTGATCCCCCAGTTCCGCGACTTCAAAACGGGACGCTACCTCTTCTCCGACCAGGCCGACTTCTTCCGCGACCTCGGCATCACCGAGATCGTGAGCGCTCCCGGAAACCCCGAGCACTCCGCCTACCTCCGCCGCATGGGCTTCTCCCCCGCAAACCCGGCCGACCCGTCCGGCCCCTACCGCCTCCCCATCGGCGGATGACGAGCCCCGCGCCCGACTTCGTCCTCCGCGGCCGCCGCGTCGTCGTGGACGGCGGCGTGCGCGCGGCGTCCATCGTCGTGCGCGGGGGCGTCGTCGAGCGCGTCGGCGCGTACGACGAGGCGGCGGAGGGCGCCGCGGGGGTGGACGCGGGCGACGCGGTGGTGATGCCGGGGCTGGTGGACACGCACGTCCACGTCAACGCGCCGGGGCGCGACGAGTGGGAGGGGTGGGAGACGGCCACGCGCGCGGCCGCCGCCGGCGGGGTGACGACGCTGGTCGACATGCCCCTCAACAGCGTCCCGGCGACGACGTCGGTCGCGGCCTTGCGCGCGAAGGCCGACGCGGCGGCCGGGCGGTGCCGGGTGGACGCGGGGTTCTGGGGCGGCGTGGTGCCGGGGAACGCGGCGGAGCTGGCGCCACTCTGGGAGGCGGGCGTCCTGGGCTTCAAGTGCTTCCTCGCCCCCTCCGGCGTCGACGAGTTCGGCCACGTGTCGGAGGCCGACCTCCGCGCCGCGATGCCGATCCTGACCGCGCTCGGCGCGCCGCTCCTGGCGCACGCCGAGCTCCCCGCCCCGCTGGAGCGCGCCGCGGCGGAGTGCGCGGGGCTCGACCGCCGCGCCCACGCCTCGTGGCTCCGCTCGCGCCCGGCGGAGGCGGAGACGGAAGCCATCGCGCTCCTCGTCCGCCTCTGCCGCGAATTCGGGACGCGCGTCCACGTGGTCCACCTCTCCGCGACGGAGGCCCTTCCCCTTCTTCGGGACGCGAGGGCGGAGGGGCTGCCGATCACGGTGGAGACCTGTCCCCATTACCTGCACTTCGCCGCCGAGGAGGTCGCCGACGGCGCCACGGCCTACAAGTGCGCGCCGCCGCTGCGCGGCGCGGCCAACCGCGAGCGGCTGTGGGAGGCGCTGGCGGCGGGGGAGATCGACCTCGTCGCGTCGGACCACTCGCCCTGCCCGCCGGGGCTGAAGGCGCCGGAGACGGGCGACTTCTTCGGCGCGTGGGGCGGGATCGCCTCGCTGCAGCTGGGGCTCGCGGTGGTGTGGACGGGCGCGCGGGCGCGGGGGATCGGCGTCGAACGCATCGCGGAGTGGATGTGCGTGGCGCCCGCGCGGCTGGCCGGGCTGGAGGGGCGGAAGGGCACGATCGCGCCCGGGCGCGACGCCGACTTCGTCGTGTGGGACCCGGAGGCGCGCTTCGAGGTCGATCCGGGCGCGCTCCACCACCGGCACCGGGTGACGCCGTACGCGGGCGCCGTCTTTTCCGGCGTGGTGCGGGCGACGTACGTTCGAGGGGTCCGGGTCTACGACGACGGCGCGTTTCCTTCCGATCCGACCGGGCGAATCATCCTACGCGGGCACGCATGAGCGCCGACTTCGAAGACCTGGTGGACCTGGCCGCCGAGCGCCTGGGCGGCGCCGTCGTCGCGGCGAACGACGAGTTCTTCGCGCCGCGCGAGGGCCTGCTGAAGGCCGCGCCCGCCGAGTGGCGCGAGGGCGCCTACACCGAGCGCGGGAAGTGGATGGACGGCTGGGAGACGCGCCGCCGCCGCGAGCCCGGGTACGACTGGGCCATCGTCCGCCTCGGCGCCCCCGGCGTCGTCCGCGGCGTGGTGGTCGACACCGCCTTCTTCCGCGGCAACTACCCCGAGCACTGCTCCATCGACGCTTGCGCCCTCCCCGGCACCCCGTCGCCCGCCGAGCTGCTCGCCGACGGCGTGGCGTGGACGGAGATCCTCCCGAAGTCGCCGCTCCAGGGCGACACGCGCAACCGCTTCGCCATCGCGTCCCCCCTCCGCGCGACGCACCTCCGCCTCAACATCTATCCCGACGGCGGCGTGGCGCGGCTGCGGGTGCACGGCGACGTCGTCCCCCAGTGGACCCGCTTCGCGCGCGGCGGGGGCGAGGTGGACCTGGCGGCGCTGGAGAACGGCGGGTGGGTCGTCAGCTGCAGCGACATGTTCTTCGGCCACCGGCAGAACCTGGTCCTCCCCGGCCGCTCGCTCTTCATGGGCGACGGGTGGGAGACGCGCCGCCGCCGCGGGCCCGGGCACGACTGGACGGTCGTCCGCCTCGCCGCCGAGAGCGCCATCCACCGCGTCGAGCTCGACACCGACCACTTCAAGGGGAACGCCCCCGGGCGCTGCTCGCTGGAGGGGATCCTCCTCCCCGGCGCCACGCCCGAGGCGCTCGCCGCCCCGGGCACGCCGTGGGTGCCGCTCCTCGCCGACGCGCCGCTCCAGCCGCACGCGCGCCACCGCTTCGAGGACGACGCGCTGGTCTCGGCCGCGCCCTTCACCCACGTCCGCCTCAACATCTTCCCCGACGGCGGCGTGGCGCGCCTCCGCCTCTTCGGCACCCTCCCCGCCGCGCTCCGATGAGGGCCCTCGACCGCCTCAACGCGCTCCCGCCCGACGACGCCGAGCGCGAGCTCCGCGCCTGCTGCGGCTCGCGCGAGTGGGCGCGGCGGATGGCCGGGGCGCGGCCGTTCGCGAGCGTGGACGCGCTCCTGGCGCGGGCCGACGAGGTGTGGGGGGGGCTCGGCGAGGACGACTGGCTGGAGGCGTTCCGCAGCCACCCCCGCATCGGCGAGCGGAAGGCCGAGGCCGGCCAGACCGCGCGCGAGCAGGCGTGGTCGTCCGGCGAGCAGGCGGGGGTGCGGAGCGCGGCGGAAGAGACGCAGCGCGCGCTCTCCGAGGGGAACCGCGAGTACGAGGCGCGCTTCGGCCACATCTACATCGTCTGCGCCACGGGGAAGAGCGCGGACGAGATGCTGGCGCTCCTGGAGGCGCGCCTGGCGAACGACCCGGCGGCGGAGCTCCGCATCGCGGCCGAGGAGCAGCGGAAGATCACCCGGATCCGGCTGGAGAAGCTCCTGGCGGACGACTCCGCGCGGAGGGACGCGTGAGCCCGGCCGTGCGCGAGCTGCTGGACCTCGTCTTCCGCTGGGTGCACGTGATCGCAGGGATCATGTGGATCGGCAACTCGCTCCTCTGGAACTGGCTCGACCGCAACCTCGAGCCGCCGAAGGACGGCACGCCGGGCGTGCAGGGCGAGATCTGGCTCCTGCACAGCGGCGCCTTCTACCAGATGCGGAAGGACCTGCGCGGGTGGGACCGCGAGCGGCCGCTGCACTGGTTCAAGTGGCAGGCGTACACCACCTGGCTCACCGGCGCGGTGCTCCTCGTCGTGGTCTACTACGCGGGCGGCGGCGCGCTCCTGACCGACCCGGCGGTGGCCGACCTGGCGCCTTCGACGGCGGTCGCGATCGGGGTGGGGACGCTCGTCGCCGCCTGGCTCGTCTACGACTTCGGGCTGGCGTGGCTGCTGGCGCGCGCGGGGGGGATGGCGGCGCTGTTGGGGCTGGCGCTGGTGCTGGGGGTGGCGTACGGGCTCACGCACGTCTTCAGCGGGCGCGCGGCGTTCCTGCATGTGGGCGCCATGCTGGGGACGCTGATGGCGGGGAACGTCTTCCGCGTCATCATGCCCGCGCAGCTGGTGCTGGCGGCGGCGGTGGAGGCCGGGCGCACGCCCGATCCCGGGCCGGCGAAGCGGGCCAAGGAGCGCAGCATCCACAACAACTACATGACCTTCCCGGTCATCGTGCTGATGCTGACCGGCCACTTCCCCTCCCTCTACGGCCACCGGCTCAGCTGGCTCGTCCTCGGCGTCCTGGTCGTCTCCGGCGCCGCCGTGCGCCACCTGCTGAACGTCCGCTTCACCTTCCCCCGCTGGCGCCCCGCGCTGGGGGCGACGGTCGCCGCCACCCTCGCCGCGCTCTGGCTGCTGACCGCGCGCCCGGCGCAGACGCGCGTCGCGTCGCCGTCCGACGAGGGCCCGGTCACCTTCGCCCAGGCGCACGCCGTCATCCAGAAGCGCTGCACCGTCTGCCACTCTGCCTCCGCCGCCGACCGCACCTTCGGCCCCGCCCCCGCCGGCGTCGCCTTCGATACCCCCGCGCAGATCCGCGCCCGCCTCGACCGCATCCGCGCCCGCGCCGTCGAGACCGAGACCATGCCCCCCGCCAACAAGACCTGGATGACGCCGGAAGAGCGCGCGCTGCTGGGCCGCTGGATCGCGCAGGGCGGGCGCACGGAGTAAAACGCACATCCTTGACAGAGCCCGTCCACTCCTTTCACTTTGTAGCCGATTTCCGACTCGGAGTCGGACGGCCGCCGAGCTTTCCAGCAGTCCTCCCCTCCCGGACCGCCCCACCCGAGCTCCCACTCTCCAACCGCGGACGGACGGCGCGCGCTGTCCAGGGAGCCTCCACTTGACACGCCATCCCATAAAGGGGATATTCACCCTCATCGAGGCGCGAGCGCCGAAGCCGCTGTTCTGGATCGGTTCGAGCCACAAGGATCTCAAGGGCTTTCCCGGCGAGGTGCAGGACGTGATGGGACGCGCGCTCCTCGACGCTCAGCTGGGGGACAAGCACCCGGAGGCGAAGCCGCTCCGGGGTTTCGGAGGCGCGGGCGTGCTGGAGATCGTCGAGGATTTCGCGGGCGACACGTACCGGACCGTCTACACGGTGCGCTTCGCGAACGCCGTCTACGTGCTGCACGCGTTCCAGAAGAAGTCGCTGCGGGGAATCGCCACTCCGAAGCACGACGTCGAGCTCGTCCGGGAGCGGTACCGGACGGCGGAGGCGCACTACCGGGCAAGGAACCAGGGAGGGAACGAATGACGGAACCGATCGAGGTGTTCGAGAGCAGCGGGAACGTCTTCGCCGACCTGGGGTTCCCCGACGCCGAGGAGCGCTACGCCAAGGCGATGCTCTCCCACCTGATCGCGAAGGCGATCACGGCCCATGGTCTCACGCAGGCGCAGGCGGCGAAGCGCCTCGGGACGACGCAGCCGAAGGTCTCGGCGGTGGTGCGGGGACGGCTGGAGGGGTTCTCGCTGGACCGGCTCTTCCGCTTCCTGAACGCGCTCGGGATGAACGTCCACGTGGACGTGCGTCCCGCCGGTGACGAGCAGACGGGACACCTGCTCGTGTCCGCCTCCTGAGATTCTCGCGCGGTCCCGGGTGCTGGCGAGATGCTTGCTTGGGCAGGCGCGTGGATCGAACGAGAACTCACCCGACGGAGACCGCCCGATGGAGCCGCACGAGAACCCGACGATCGACCTGCGAAAGGCCATCAACGCGCACGAGCAGGCCGAGGCCGCGCTGGCCGACCTGGTGAACGCCGCCCCCGGCGGGCGGCACGAGGAGATGCTGGCGCGCATCCAGGCCAACCTGGAAGCCCTCCGCGCCGAGGAGGCCGAGGAGAGAGTCCAGTGACGGCCCCTCAGCAGACGAGCGTCTCCTCGGTGCAGGTGGGATCGATCGTGTAGGCGCACTCCGGGCAGGTGTACCCCGGGAGGCAGGTGTCGCCCTGCTCGGGCTGCGTCCAGCAGAAAGTGAAGCGGTTGCTCTCGTCGTGCCCGCGCACGGTGCCCTTCCCCTCCCCGCCCTCCGCGACGTCGAAGGTCTCCACCGTCAGGGCGTCGAAGTCCAGCCGCAGCTTCTTCATCGTCATCCTCCGGGACGGAAGTGGCCGACAGGCGACGCCCGCGGACCGTCGAGCCGCGGGCGTCCGGGAACGCTCACCCGTTGTAGATGATCCCCTTCCGCGCGCGGTAGAGCTCGAGGACGGCGTTGGCCTCGTCGCGCAGGACGCCTTCGACGATCTCGATCCCGCGTGCCTCCAGGTAGGCGTGCGACTCGGGGAAGACGGGGCCCTCCTCGAAGTTGAGGCGCCGCGCGTCGTCGCGGTGGGCGCCGCACACCACGCGGCGGACGCCGCTCCAGAGGGTACCCCCCAGGCACATGGCGCACGGCTCGCAGCTGGTCACCAGCTCGTACGCGGGGCCGTCGGCCGAGCGGAGGGTGAAGGACGAGAGCCGCGCCTGCGCCATCATGATCGCCACCATCTCGCCGTGCAGCGTGCAGTTGTTCAGCCGCACCACGCTGTTCATCCCCACCGAAACCAGCGCCCCGCTCCCCATCTCGAAGATCGCCGCGCCGAACGGGCCGCCCGTCCCCCGCGCCACGTTCTCGCGCGAGAGCTCGATGGCGAAGCGCATCTTCTCCTCGTCGGAGCCGAAGCGGCGCTCCCAGTCTACGAGCGGCTCGACCCAGTCGGGGTAGTCGACGCGGATGGGCGGGATCATCGGCAGACAGGGGGCGAAGGTGGGCGAATGGAGGGCGATGGGACCCGGAATCGTACCATAACCGTCCCCGACGGCGCGGACAAGCGACCTCGCGCCGCCGGAGAGGCCCGCGATTGCGCTTTCCCGAAAACGCCTTATTTGTTCCTGACACGCCCGCCCGCGCCCTCGCCGGCCGCGACGCGGACGAGCCGCCCTCCTTCCCCGATCCCAGGCCCCGCATGCCCCCAGCCGTCGGCCGGAACGTCTCGCGCAAGGACGGAGCCGCGAAGGTCACCGGGGCGGCGAAGTACGTCGACGACCTCCGCTTCCCCGGGATGCTGTACGGGCGGACGATCCGCGCCACCATCCCCAGGGGGCGCGTCCGCGCCGTGCACCTCGACTTCGACCCGGCGGGGTTCACCGTCGTCGACCACCGCGACATCCCCGGCCCCCTCTGCAACTTCGTCGCGCTCATCGAGGCCGACCAGCCGTTCCTCGTCGCCGGCGACGTCCAGCACCTCGCCGAGCCCATCCTCCTCCTCGCCCACGAAGACCGCGAAGCGCTCCTCGCGGCGCGGGTGCGCGTCGAGTACGACGAGGAGGAGCCCGTCCTCGACCCCGAGGCGTCGGACACGGTCTTCAAGGAGCTCCGCATCCTCAAGGGCGATGTCGACGCGGCGCTGGCGGGGGCCGACCTGGTCGTCGAGGGGACGTACCGCACCGGCCACCAGGAGCACGTCTACATCGAGACCAACGGCGTCATCGCCGTCCCCGAGCGGAACGGGGGGATGACCGTCTACGGCTCGCTCCAGTGCCCGTACTACGTGCACAAGGCGCTCAGGGCGCTCCTCGACATCCCCGACCACCGCGTCCGCGTGGTGCAGACGGAGACGGGCGGCGGCTTCGGGGGGAAGGAGGAGTACCCCAACATCCTGGCCGGCCACGCCGCCCTCCTGGCGCGCAAGTCCGGGCGGCCGGTGAAGATGGTGTACGACCGCGGCGAGGACATGCTGGCCACCACCAAGCGCCACCCCTCGGTCATCCGCCACCGCACCGGCGTCACCCGCGACGGGCGGCTGGTGGCGATGGACGTCGACGTCCTCATGGACGGCGGCGCGTACGTGACGCTCTCGCCCGTCGTCCTCTCGCGGGGGTGCATCCACGCCGCCGGGCCGTACCGGTGCGACCACGTCCGCATCGTGGGGCGCGCGGTGAAGACCAACACCCCGCCCAACGGCGCCTTCCGCGGCTTCGGCGCCCCGCAGACCCAGTTCGCCACCGAGGTCCACCTCGACCGCGTCGCCGAGGCGCTGGGGATGGACCCCGTGCGCCTGCGCGAGATCAACGCCCTCCGTCCCGGCGACACCAGCGCCACCGGGCAGGTGATGGGCGGGGACTGCAGCGCCCTGGAGGCGCTCCGGGCGGGCGTCGAGCGCTCGGACTATCACCGGAAGCGGCGGGAGTACGCGGGGACGAACCGGGGGATCGGGCTCTCCCTCTTCTACCACGGCTCCGGCTTCACCGGGAGCGGCGAGGTGTATCTCGCTTCGAAAGCCACGCTCGAAGCGACGGAGACCGGCGCGCGCATCCGCGTGGCCAGCGTGGAGATGGGCCAGGGGACGCGCACCATGCACGCGCAGATCGTGGCCGACGCGCTCGGCATCCCGTACGAGGACGTCGAGGTCGTCCGCCCCGACACCGCCGAGGTCCCGGACAGCGGCCCCACCGTGGCCTCGCGCACCTGCATGGTCGTGGGGAAGATCCTCCAGCGCTGCGCCGAGGAGATGCGCGAGCGGATGGGCGACCTGACCCCCGGCGAGTACGTCCGCCGCCACGGCCCCCTCTCCATCACCCGCCAGTTCGAGAAGCCCGACGAGATCCGCTGGGACGACACCGAGTACCGCGGCGACGCCTACGCCGCGTACGGGTGGGGGTGCGACGTCGCCGAGGTGGAGCTCGACCCCGTCACCTACGAGGTCCGCCCCCTCCACCTGACCATCGTCCACGAGGTGGGGAAGGCGATCCACCCGTCGATGGTCGTGGGGCAGATCGAGGGCGGCACGGCCCAGGGGGTGGGGTGGGCGCTCAACGAGAACGTGGTGATGCGCGGCGGGGGGATGGCCAACGCCTCGCTCACCAACTACACCATCCCCACCACCCTCGACACCCCGCGGATGGACGTCGTCGTCCTCGAGAACCCCAGCGGCTACGGCCCCTTCGGCGCCAAGGGGGTCGGCGAGATGCCGATCGACGGCCCCGCCCCCGCGGTGGTCAACGCCATCCGCCACCTGGGGCTCGACGTCCGCGAGATCCCCGCCGTCCCCGAGCGCGTCATGGAGGCCGCATGCGCTTCACGCTGAACGGCGCGGAGGTGGAGGTCGAGGCCCCCGCCATGAAGCGCCTCCTCGACGTCCTCCGCGAGGAGTGCGGGCTCACCGGCACCAAGGAGGGGTGCGGCGAGGGCGAGTGCGGCGCCTGCACGGTGCTGGTCGACGGGCTCCCGGTCGTCTCCTGCCTCGTCCCCTTCGCGCAAGTCTCGGGGACGCGGGTGGAGACGATCGAGGGGCTCGGCGGCCGGCACCCCCTCCAGCGCGCCTTCGCCGAGCACAGCGGCGCGCAGTGCGGGATCTGCACGCCGGGGATGATCATGGCCGCGGTCGCCCTGGGGCCGAACCCCACCCTCGACGAGGTCCGCGCGGGGCTGGCCGGCAACCTCTGCCGCTGCACCGGCTACGAGGCCATCTACCGCGCCGTCCAGGACGCATGAAGACCGCCGCCACCGCCCTGGAGCTGCGCACCCCCCGCTCCCTCGACGAAGCGCTCGCCCTCCTCCGCGACGAGGGGCCGCTCGTCCCCGTGGCCGGGTGCACCGACGTCTACGTCGCCCTCAACGCCGGGACCCACCCCGCGCGGCGCTTCGTCGACCTCTGGGGGCTCGACGAGCTCCGGGGGATCTCGGTCGAGGGCGACGTCCTCCGCCTCGGCGCGCTCACCACCTACACCGAGCTCGTCCGCTCCGAGGCGGTGCGCGACCGTCTCCCCGCGCTGGCGGCCGCCGCGCGCGAGGTGGGGGGCGTGCAGATCCAGAACCGGGGGACGATCGCCGGGAACGTGGCGAACGGCTCGCCGGCGGGCGACGCCCTCCCCGTCCTCGCCGTCGCCGAGGCGGTCGTCGTCCTCCGCAGCGCGGGCGGCGAGCGGCGCGTCCCCTTCGCCGGGCTCTACACGGGGTACCGGACGACGGTGATCCGGCCGGACGAGCTGATCGTGGCGGTGGAGGTGCCGCGCGTGGAAGGCCGCCAGTGGTTCCGGAAGGTGGGGACGCGCGCCGCGCAGGCCATCTCCAAGGTGGTGATCGCCGCCGTCCGCGCGCCGCGCCCGCGGATCGCGCTGGGGAGCGTGGCCGCCACCGTCGTCCGCCTCCCCGCCACCGAGGCGTGCCTCGCCGACGGCGGCTCGGCCGGCGACGCCGCCCTCGTCCTGGCCGAGGAGATCCGCCCCATCGACGACGTTCGCTCCACCGCCGCCTACCGCCTCCGCGTCGCGCAGAACCTCCTCCGGCAGTGGTGGGAGGAGACGGGGTGAGGGACTACGGCCCCGCCCCCTTCGCCGCCCGCCGCTTCTTTCCCTTCTCCCTCCGCGCCTCGGCCGCGCCCGGGCTCCAGTCCGGGATGGAGCGGCGCATGAACTCGTCGAACATCGGGACGGTGAACGCAGTGTCGCCGAAGGCGGGGCTGTAGATCATCCCCTTGCGGATGAGCCCGTTCCGGAGCGGCGCCACGGCGGTGACCGGCTCGCCCAGGAGGCGCGCGATGTCGCCCGAGCGGTGCGGCCCCGGACCGAGCTCGGCCATGGCGCGCCGCCGGATCGGCTGCCGGATCGCCTCGGCCGCCGCGTCGGCGGCGAGCGGCCCCACGTCGGGGAAGGCGAAGAGCCGCTCCGCGTACGACTTCGCTTCGCCGGCGAGGGCGGCCAGCTGCGGGAGCCCGGCGCCGAAGAAGACGAACGGGCGCCCCTTCTGCCCCATCCGGTGCACCGAGACGATGAGGGCGGCGAGGTCTTCGGCGGAGAGGTACTGGACCTCGTCGACGAAGAGCGCGACGGCGCGCTCCGCCTCCTTCGCGGCCGCCGCCACCGCCAGGAGGAGCTCGGGGAGGTCGGCCTCCAGGCTCCCCGAGTCAGCGGTGCCGACCTCCGGCTCCACGCCGAACTCGATCTCGCCGACCGACACCTTGAACGCCGCCGCGAACGAGCGGAGGACCGCCAGCGCCCGCCGCGCGCGCGTCTGCACCCGCTCGCCCCGGCTCAGCTTGAAGAGGAGCTTCCGGAGCGGCGGCACGAGCATCTCCGCCAGAGACCGCCCCTCGGGCGCCTCGAGGAGCACGGTCAGGTACCGCTCTTCGGCCGCGATCCCGGCGATCCGGTTGAGGAGCACCGTCTTCCCGACCCCCCGCAGCCCGAGAAGCATCTGGCTCCGCGCGGGCCGGCCGGCACGGACGCGCGCGAGCGCCACCCGCGCCTCCTCGATGATCCGGTCGCGCCCGGCCAGCTCCGGCGGGGGCGTCCCCGCGCCCGGCGCGAAAGGGTTCGAAGCGGAGTTCATAGAAAGTTTTAAAGAGTTTATCGAGTTTATCTTCTTGCGAGATAAACTTCTAAATCTCGCTATAGAAGGACCGGGCTCCGTCTCGCGTGGCACTCCGCCGCCCACCCGACCCGACATGCGATCGTCATCGCGCGCCTCCGCCGACGTCCTCTCCATCCGCGCGCTCAACCGCGCCACGCTGGAGCGGCAGATGCTCCTCCGCCGCGCGGCCGTCTCCGTCGAGGAGGCGGTCGAGCGGCTGGTGGGGCTCCAGTCGCAGGCGCCGATCCCGCCGTACTTCGGCCTCTGGACGCGGATCGAGGGGTTCGTCCCCCACGACCTGTCGCGCCTGATCGAAGCGCGCCGGGTGGTGCTGATCGCGCTGATGCGCTCGACGATCCACCTGGTGAGCGCGCGCGATTGCCTGGCGCTCCGCCCGCTCCTCCAGCCGGTGCTGGAGCGGGCGCACCAGGGGACGTACGGGAAGCGGCTGGAGGGGCTGGACCCGGCGGAGATCGCCGCCGCGGGACGGGCGCTGGTGGAGGAACGCCCGCGCACCCTCGGCGAGGTCGGCGCCCTCCTGGCCGAGCGGTGGCCCGGACGCGACCCGGCCGCCCTCTCCAGCGCGGTGCGCGCCCTCGTCCCGATGGTCCAGGTCCCGCCGCGGGGCCTCTGGGGCGCCAGCGGCCCTGCCACGCACGCCACCGCCGAGGCGTGGGGGGGG
>DATACF010000356.1:0-8362 GCA_036259235.1 Longimicrobium sp.
AGTGCTCCGTCTCGAACGAGTCGGGGTGGAGGAGAGCTTCTTCGACCTCGGCGGCCACTCGCTCCTGGCGACGCGCGTGGTCTCGCGCGTCCGCGAGGTGCTGCGCGTCGAGCTTCCGCTCCGCGCGATGTTCGAGGCGCCGACCGTCGCCGCGCTGGCCGTGCGGGTGGAGGCGGCGCGCGGCGCGGGGGCTGTGCGGCACCCGTCCGTCGTCCCGGTCGGGCGCGACCGCCCGCTTCCGCTCTCGTTCGCGCAGGAGCGGCTCTGGTTCCTCGACCAGCTGGAGAGCGACAGCGCCTTCTACAACATCCCCGCCGCCCTCCGGCTCTCGGGCGCGCTCGATGTGCGCGCGCTGGAGCGGGCGCTGGGTGAAGTCGTCCGCCGTCACGAGGCGCTGCGGACGACCTTCCCCGAGGTGGACGGCGCGCCGGTGCAGGCGATCGCTCCGTTCACCGGGTTCTCGGTCTCCTTCGACGACCTGTCGGCGCTGGATGAGCCGCAGCGCGAGGCGGAGGTGCGCCGTCGCGCGGCGGACGACGCGGCGCGGCCGTTCGACCTCGCCGGCGGCCCGCTCTTCCGCGCGGCGCTCCTGCGGCTCTCGGCCGAGGAGCATGTCCTCCTCCTGTCGATGCACCACGTCGTCAGCGACGGGTGGAGCCTCGGCGTCCTCTTCCGCGAGCTGTCGGCGCTGTACGCGGCCTTCGTCGCGGGCGAGGAGTCTCCGCTCCCCGGGCTTCCGGTGCAGTACGCGGACTTCGCCGTGTGGCAGCGCGAGCGGCTGCGGGGCGAGGCGCTGGACCGGCAGCTGGCGTACTGGAAGGGGCGGCTGGCGGGCGCGCCCGCGCTCCTGGAGCTTCCGACCGACCATCCGCGCCCGGCGGTGCAGACGTACCGCGGCGCGCAGGAGGCGGTGGAGCTTCCGGCCGGCCTTCTGGAGCGGCTGGAGACGCTGGGCCGGGGCGAGGGGGCGACGCTGTACATGGTCCTCCTGGGCGCCTTCCAGCTTCTTCTCTCGAAGTACGCGGGGACGGACGACGTCGTGGTCGGCTCCCCGATCGCGGGGCGGACGCGCGCCGAGGTGGAGGGGCTGATCGGCTTCTTCGTCAACACGCTCGTACTCCGCACCGACCTCTCGGGCGACCCCACCGTCCGCGAGCTCCTGGCCCGCGTGCGCGGCGCTACGCTCGGCGCGTACGAGCACCAGGAGGTGCCGTTCGAGCGGCTGGTGGAGGTGCTTCATCCTGAGCGTTCCTTGAGCCACGCGCCGCTCTTCCAGGTGATGTTCACGCTGGAGGACGCCGGGCAGGCGCGGGCCGCGCTCCCCGGGCTGCGGACGGAGAGCGTCGACGCCGAGCTGGCGAACACCAAGTTCGACCTGACCCTGGCGCTGGGAAGCGACGGCGGCCGCCTGCGCGGCGCCCTGGTGTACGGCACCGACCTCTTCGACCGCGCCACCATCCAGCGGATGGCGGGCCACCTGGAGCGGGTGCTGGAGCAGGTGTCGTCCCGTCCCGATGCGCGCCTCTCCGAGATCGAGCTCCCGTCGGCGGAGGAGCGCGGCGTCGTCCTCCACGCGTGGAACCGCACGGAGGCCGCCTTCCCCGCGGACCTCTGCATCCACCAGCTGATCGAGGATCAGGCCGAGCGGACGCCGGACGCGGTCGCCGTCGTCTTCGAGGACGACACGGTCACGTATCGCGGGCTGAACGCGCGGGCCAACCGCCTGGCGCATCGCCTGGTCCGCCTGGGCGTGGGGCCGGAGGTCCGCGTGGGCCTCTGCCTGGAGCGGAGCGTGGAGATGGTCGTCTCCATCCTCGCGGTCCTCAAGGCGGGCGGCGCGTACGTCCCGCTCGACCCCGGCTACCCGGCCGAGCGGCTGGCGTACATGCTGGAGGACTCCGGCGTCCCGGTTCTGCTGACACAGGAGCGGCTGCGGGCGATCCTCCCGTCGTCCGACGCTACGGTGCTGGCGGTCGATTCGGAGTGGGCGGAGATCGAGACGGAGAGCGCGGAGAACCCCACGCCGGCCGTCTCCCCGTCGAACCTGGCGTACGTCATCTACACGTCGGGCTCGACCGGACGGCCGAAGGGGGCGATGAACGCGCACCGCGGCGTCGTCAACCGTCTGTGGTGGATGCAGGCGGAATACGGGATCGGCGCGGCCGACGTCGTCCTGCAGAAGACGCCGTTCTCGTTCGACGTGTCGGTGTGGGAGTTCTTCTGGCCCCTTCAGCAGGGTGCGCGGCTGGTGATGGCGCGGCCGGAAGGTCATCGCGACCCCGCGTACCTGGCGGAGATCATCGAGACCGAGGGGGTGACGACGCTCCACTTCGTCCCCTCCATGCTCCAGCAGTTCGTGGAGGAGGCCGACGCGTCGCGCTGCGGCTCGCTCCAGCGCGTGATCTGCTCCGGCGAGGCGCTTCCCCCGGCGCTCGTCGCCCGCTTCCACGAGCGGTTCCCGGCCACGGTCGGGCTGCACAACCTCTACGGGCCCACGGAGGCCGCGGTCGACGTCTCGTACTGGGCGTGCGAGCGGGGTGATTCGACGGGGGTCGTGCCCATCGGCCGCCCGGTGTGGAACACGCAGCTCTATGTGCTCGACGCGGCGCTGCGGCCCGTTCCTGTCGGCGTGCCTGGCGAGCTGTACATCGGCGGCGTGCAGGTGGCGCGCGGCTACCTGGATCGGCCCGACCTGACGGCGGAGCGCTTCGTCCCCGACGCGTTCGCGGCGGAGCCCGGCGCGCGGCTGTACCGCACGGGCGACAAGGTGCGGTGGCGCACCGACGGCGCGCTGGAGTACCTGGGGCGCCTGGACGAGCAGGTGAAGATCCGCGGGCTGCGCATCGAGCTGGGCGAGATCGAGGCGGCCATCCGGCGGCACGAGAATGTGACCGACTGCGTCGTCGTCGCGCGTGCGGACGCGGCGGGCGAGAAGCGGCTGGTGGCGTACGTCGTCGGCGAGGCGGAGGTCGAGGCGCTGAAGACGGCGCTGCGGCGGAGCCTGCCGGAGTACATGGTGCCCTCCGCGTTCGTCTTCCTCGACGCGCTCCCGCTCTCGCCGAACGGCAAGCTGGACCGGAAGGCGCTCCCCGCGCCGGAGTTCGTGTCGGCGGCGGCGTACGTGGCGCCGCGGACGGAGGTCGAGGAGGCGCTGGCGGGGATCTGGGCCGAGGTGCTGCGGCTCGACCGGGTGGGCGTCGAGGAGAACTTCTTCGACCTCGGCGGCCACTCGCTCCTGGCCACGCGCGTCGTGTCGCGCGTCCGGGCCGACCTGGGCGTCGACCTCCCGCTGCGGGCGATGTTCGAGGGGCCCACCGTCGCCGCGCTGGCGGGGGTGGTGGAGGCGGCGCGCCTCGCGGGTGCCGCGCGGCACCCGTCCGTCGTCCCCGTCGGGCGCGACCGCCCGCTCCCGCTCTCGTTCGCGCAGGAGCGGCTCTGGTTCCTCGACCGGCTGGAGCCGGGGAGCGCCTTCTACGTCCTCCCCGCCGCGCTCCGGCTCTCCGGCGCCATGGACGTCCGCGCCCTGGAGCGGGCGCTGGGGGAGATCGTCCGCCGCCACGAGGCGCTGCGGACGGTGTTCCGCGAGGCGGCCGGCGGGCCGGTGCAGGTGATCGTCCCCTTCGGCGGCTTCGCGCTCCCGGTGCACGACCTGTCGGCGCTGGACGAGGCGGAGCGCGAGGCGGAAGTGCGGCGGCGGGGGGCGGAGGACGCGGCGCGGCCCTTCGACCTCGCGGCCGGCCCGCTCTTCCGCGCGGCGCTCCTGCGCCTGGGCGCCGAGGAGCACGTCCTCCTCCTCGCCATGCACCACGTCGCCAGCGACGGGTGGAGCCTGGGTGTCCTGGTCCGCGAGCTGTCGGCGCTCTACGCCGCGTACGCCGCCGGAGACGAATCGCCCCTCCCCGAGCTCCCGGTGCAGTACGCCGACTACGCCGTGTGGCAGCGCGAGCGGCTGCGGGAGGAGGCGCTGGAGCGGCCGCTGGCGTACTGGAAGGCGCGGCTGGCGGGGGCGCCCGCGCTCCTCGAGCTGCCCACCGACCACCCGCGCCCGGCCGCGCAGACGTACCGCGGCGCGCGCGAGCCGGTGTCGCTCTCGCTGGAGCTGCTGGACCGGCTCCACGCGCTGGCGCGGCGCGAGGGGGCCACGCTCTACATGGTCCTCCTGGGCGCCTTCCAGGCGCTCCTGGCCCGCTACGCCGGCACCGGCGACGTGGTCGTCGGCAGCCCCGTGGCGGGGCGGACGCGCGCCGAGGTGGAGGGATTGATCGGCTTCTTCGTCAACACCCTCGTCCTCCGCGCCGACCTGGGCGGCGACCCCACGTTCCGCGAGGTGATCCGCCGCGTCCGCGAGACCACGCTGGGGGCGTACGAGCACCAGGAGCTCCCCTTCGAGCGGCTGGTGGCCGAGCTGGCGCCCGAGCGCACCCTGAGCCACGCGCCGCTCGCGCAGGTGATGTTCACGCTCGACGAGACCGGCGGCGGGCCGGGCGGGGTGGGGAGCCTGCGGGCGCAGTGGGTCGCCGGGGAGGTGGAGACGACCAAGTTCGACCTCGTCCTCTCGATGGAGGCCGACGGGCGGGGGCTCCACGGGGGGATGGAGTACGCCACGGACCTCTTCGAGCGCGCCACCGTGCGGCGGATGCTGGGGCACCTGGAGCGGGTCCTCGACCAGGTGGCGGCGCGCCCCGACGCGCGCCTCTCGGAGCTGGAGCCCCTCTCGGGCGACGAGCGCCGGCTGGTGGTGGAGGAGTGGAACCGCACCGCCGCCGAGTACCCGGCCGACCGCTGCGTCCACGAGCTCTTCGAGGAGCAGGCCGCGTGGACTCCCGACGCCGTCGCCGTCGTCCACGGCGACGCGTCGCTCACCTACCGCGCGCTCGACGAGCGGGCCAACCGCCTCGCGCACCACCTGCGCCGCCACCGCGTGGGGCCGGAGACGCGCGTGGGCGTCCACCTGGAGCGCGGGGCCGATCTCTTCGTGGCCGTCCTCGGCGTGCTGAAGGCGGGGGGCGCGTACGTGGCGATGGACCCGGCGTACCCGGCCGGGCGGCTGGAGGGGATGATGCGCGACTCCGGCGCCGCCGTCCTCCTCACCCATTCGCACCTTCCGGCGCCGCCGCTCCGCGAGGGCGTGCGCGTCGTCCGCCTCGACGCCGACGCGGAGGCCCTCGCCGCCGAGCGCGCGACGCGCCCGGCCAGCGGCGTGACGCCGCGGGGGCTGGCGTACGTCGTCTACACCTCGGGGAGCACGGGGACGCCGAAGGGGGTGGCGGTGGAGCACGCGGCGCTCGCCTCGCTCTGCGCCTGGCACGCCCACGCCTTCGCCGTCACCGCCGCCGACCGCGCGACGCAGCTGGCGAGCCCCGGCTTCGACGCGTCGGTGTGGGAGGTGTGGCCGTACCTGACCCGCGGCGCCTCCATCGAGGTCGTGCCCGACGAGGTCCGCTCCGATCCCCCGGCGCTCCGCGACTGGCTCGCCTCGCGCGGCGCGACGATCTCCTTCGTGCCGACGCCGGTGGCCGAGCCGATGCTGGCGCTGGAGTGGCCGCGCGAGACGGCGCTGCGGTGGCTGCTGACCGGGGGCGACCGGCTGCGGGCGCGCCCCGCGGCGGCGCTCCCCTTCGGCCTGAGCAACAACTACGGCCCCACCGAGTGCACCGTCGTCGCGACCTCCGGTCTCGTCGCCTCGGAGGGCGACCGCGCGCCGTCGATCGGGGGGCCCATCGAGAACACGCGCGTCTACGTGCTGGACGGCGCCATGCGGCCGCTCCCGCCGGGGGTCCCCGGCGAGCTGTTCATCGGCGGGGCGCAGGTGGCGCGCGGCTACCTGGGGCGCCCGGAGCTGACGGCGGACCGCTTCCTCCCCGACCCGTTCTCCGTGGAGCCCGGCGCGCGGCTGTACCGCACGGGCGACAAGGTGCGCTGGCTCCCGGACGGGACGCTGGAGTACCTGGGGCGGCTCGACGAGCAGGTGAAGGTCCGCGGCTTCCGCATCGAGCTGGGCGAGATCGAGGCCGTCCTCCGCCGCCATCCGGACGTCGCGGACTGCGCGGTGATCGCCCGCGAGGACGGGGGCGAGAAGCGGCTGGCGGCGTACGTCGCCGGCCCGCGCGACGCGGAGGCGCTGAAGGCGCACCTCCGCGGGACGCTGCCGGACTACATGGTGCCGGCCGCGTTCGTCTTCCTCGACGCGCTCCCGCTGACGGCGAACGGGAAGCTCGACCGCAGGGCCCTCCCCGCGCCGGAGTACGCGTCGTCGGACGCCTACGTGGCGCCGCGGACGGAAGTCGAGGGGGCGCTGGCGGAGGTGTGGGCCGAGGTGCTGGGGCTGGCGCGCGTGGGCGTCGAGGAGAGCTTCTTCGACCTGGGCGGCCACTCGCTCCTGGCCACGCGCGTGGTCTCGCGCGTCCGCGAGGCGCTGGGCGTCGAGATCCCGCTCCGCGCCATGTTCGAGGGGCCGACGGTGGCCCGCCTCGCCGCGCGGGTGGAGGCGTCGCGCGCGGACGCGGAGTCGCCGGAGACGTCGCCCGCCGTCGTCTCCCTCGCGCCCGTCGCGCGGGCGGGGGCGCTCCCGCTCTCGTTCGCGCAGGAGCGGCTCTGGTTCCTCGACCAGCTGGAGCGCGACAGCGCCTTCTACAACATCCCCGCCGCGCTCCGGCTCTCGGGCGCGCTCGACGTGGGCGCGCTGGAGAGGGCGCTGGGGGAGGTCGTCCGCCGCCACGAGGCGCTGCGGACCGTCTTCCCCGAGGTGGATGGCGCGCCTGTGCAGGCCGTCGCGCCCTTCGGCGGCTTCGCGCTGGCGGTCGACGACCTCTCGGCGCTCGGCCGGGCGGGGCGCGAGGCGGAGGTGCGGCGGCGCGTGGCGGAGGACGCGGCGCGGCCGTTCGACCTGGCCCATGGCCCGCTCTTCCGCGCGGCGCTCCTGCGGCTGGGGGCGGACGAGCACGTCCTCCTGCTGTCGATGCACCACATCGTCAGCGACGGGTGGAGCTTCGGCGTCCTCTTCCGCGAGCTGTCGGCGCTGTACGAGGCGTACGCCGACGGGCGGGAGTCTCCTCTCGCCGACCTCCCGGTGCAGTACGCGGACTTCGCCGTGTGGCAGCGGGCGCAGCTGCGGGGCGAGGTGCTGGAGCGGCAGCTGGCGTACTGGAAGGGGCGGCTGGCGGGGGCCCCGGCGCTGCTCGAGCTTCCGACGGACCACCCGCGGCCGGCGGTGCAGACGTACCGCGGCGCGCAGGAGGCGGTGGATCTTCCGGCGGGGCTGCTGGGCCGGCTGGAGGCGCTGGGGTGGGGCGAGGGGGCCACGCTGTACATGGTCCTCCTGGGCGCCTTCCAGCTCCTGCTGTCGAAGTACGCGGGGACGGACGATGTCGTGGTCGGCAGCCCCATGGCGGGGCGGACGCGCGGCGAGGTGGAGGGGCTGATCGGCTTCTTCGTCAACACGCTCGTCCTCCGCACCGACCTCTCGGGCGACCCCACCTTCCGCGAGCTCCTGGGCCGCGTCCGCGACACGACGCTGGATGCGTACGAGCACCAGGAGGTGCCGTTCGAGCGGCTGGTGGCCGAGCTGGCGCCGGAGCGGAGCTTGAGCCACGCGCCCCTCTTCCAGGTGATGTTCACGCTGGAGGACGTCGACGGGACGCGGGCCGCGCTCCCGGGCCTCCGGACGGAGGCCGTCGAGGCCGAGGTGACGACCACCAAGTTCGACCTCACGCTCTCGCTGGGGAGCGACGGCGGGCGTCTGCGCGGCTCGATCGGCTACAGCACCGACCTCTTCGATCGGGCCACCATCCAGCGGATGGCCGGGCACCTGGCGCGCGTCCTGGAGCAGGTCGCCGACGACGCCGGCCGGCGCGTCTCCGAGGTGGAGCTGCTCACCGGGGCCGAGCGCGAGCTCGTCGTCCACGAGTGGAACCGGACGGAAGCCGCGTACCCCGCCGGGCGCTGCATCCACCAGCTGTTCGAAGCGCAGGCGGCACGCACGCCGGACGCGGTCGCCGTCGTCCACGAGGAGACGTCGCTCACCTACGCGGAGCTGAACGCGCGGGCGAACCGCCTCGCGCGCCACCTGCGGCGCCACGGCGTGGGGCCGGAGGTGCGCGTGGGCGTCTGCCTGGAGCGCGGGGCCGACCTCGTCGTCGCGCTGATGGGCGTCCTCAAGGCGGGCGGCGCGTACGTCCCGCTCGACCCGGCGTATCCCACCGAGCGCCTGGAGCGGACGCTCGCCGACGCGTCGGTCGGCGCGCTGGTCACGCAGGAGAAGCTGCGCGGCCTCGTCGCCACGGCGCCGGGGGTCCACGTCGTCGTCGCCGAGCGCGACGCGGAGGCCATCGCGGCCGAGTCCGCGGAGGACTTCGACAGCGGG
>DATACF010000357.1:0-2627 GCA_036259235.1 Longimicrobium sp.
AAGTTCTCTGCTGGCTCCGCTTCTCTGTATGAGACCCGTCGTCCGTCCTACGCCGTCCGCTCCATCTCGGAGCTGATCTCGCCGCCGACGAGGATCACCAGCGAGGTCACGTACATCCAGAGGAGGAGGACGATGATCGTCCCCAGGAGACCGTAGCTGGCGCTGTACGAGCTGAAGTTGGTGATGTAGAGGCGGAACGCCAGCGTCGCGGCCAGGAAGAGGACGGCCACCATCGCCGCGCTCTTCAGCAGCACCTTCTTGCACCCGCGCTGGTCCTTGTTCGGCAGCACGTAGTAGATCACCCAGAAGGCGCCCACCACCAGCGCGAACCCCAGCGGCCACTGCGCGATGCTCCAGATCGTCTCGCCCACCGGCCCCAGCCCCAGCGCGTTCGTGATGGCCGGGCCGGCGAGGAGGGCGGCGCTCCCGGCGGTGAAGAGGAGGCCGACGGCCACCAGCGTCCCCAGCGCCACCCCCTTGCTCCTGATGAACGAGCGCTCCTCCTCGATCTCGTACGCCGCGTTCAGCGTCACCTCCAGCGCGGTGAAGACGGCCGAGCCCGCCCAGAGGGCCAGGAGGAGGCCGACGGAGAAGAGCCCCGGGTGCTTCTCGCGCACCACCTGGTCGACGAACCCCTGGATCAGCCCGCTCGCCTCGGGCGGGAGCGCCGACTGGAGCCGCCCGGTGAGCCACGCCGCCGTCTGGTCGCTCCCGAAGAGGCCGGCGAGGCCGAAGAGGGCCATCACCAGCGGCGGGAGGGAGAGGAAGAAGTAGTACGCGACCTTGGCGGCCTGCCCGGCGAGGTCGTCGTCCTTGAACTCCTTCATCACCCGCTTCCAGAGCGGCATCGAGAGCGGCTGCTTCCCGCTCTCGCGCGCCATCCCGTCCATCCCGCGCTTCGCCGTCCGCTTCGCGCCGCGCCCCGTCTCCCGCTCCGCCGCGCGATCCGCCACGCCGGCGGACGCCGTATGGGAGGCGACGCGGTTCGTGGCGGCGGGCGCCGCGCGGCCGTTCCCGCGCGCGCCGTCGGCGTGGCCGGCGAGGGCGGCGCGGAGGCCGGTGACCTCCGTCTTCGCCCAGTCGCCCGTCTCGCGGAGGGTCTCCAGCGTCTCGGCGGGGGCCAGCGACGCCTCCTTCGCCTTCTTCAGCCCGCTGAAGACGAGGAAGCCGCCCGCGCCCACGAAGACGACGCCGACCAGGAGCGCCGAGAGCCAGTAGCGGTCGCCCAGGAGCTCGCCGAGCCCCGCCACCAGCGCGGCCACCAGGACGAGCGCGCCCACCGAGGCCAGGACGGCGCCGACGAGGATCTTCCCGGCGTTCCCGGCCAGCGAGCTCACGTTCCGGCGCATCTCCGCGCGCGCCAGCGCGATCTCCTGGCGGACGAGGCGCGAGGCGTCGGTGCTCAGGGAGCGGAACAGCTCGCCCACCGAAGGCGTATCGTCAACGGGGGGCTCGCCCCGGGAGTCGAAGCGGGTCTCGGGTTCCATCGTCGGGGTCTCGGGCCGCGTGTCGAAGGCTTGTCTGGACTCCCTGCGCGGCGAGCAAGAAGCTTGCCCGTTGCCTGTATCCGTTTTTCGTAGCAGATTGGCCGCCGAAGCGTCAATTTTCCGCGAACGCGCACGCCGGAGCCGGAAGGGGATGAGGAGGGTCACGCAGGCCGCCGCGGGGATCGTGCTCTTCCACGTGGGCGAAGGCGGGCGGCGCTACCTGCTCGTGCGGTCGGCGCTCACGCGGCGGCCGATCTGGGAGTTCCCCAAGGGCGGGGTGGAGGCGGGCGAGACCGAGCCCGAGGCGGCCGAGCGCGAGCTCCGCGAGGAGGCGGGCTTGAGGGTGGGCGACTACGAGGTCCTGGAGGGGTTCCGCGACGAGGAGCGGTACGTCTTCACGCAGGGGAAAGGCGAGGCGCGGACGCTGATCGTCAAGCGGGTCGTTTATTTCGTGGCCGAGTCGCGCACGGAGACCGTCACCATCTCGCACGAGGCCGAGGACTTCCGCTGGGCGACGTACGAGGAGGCTTTGCGTTTGCTGCGCTTTCCCGGGAAGCGGGCCGTCCTCGAGCGCGCCGAGGCCTTCCTCACCCGCCAGTCCGCTCCTTCCGCCGGCGACTGAACTTCTCGCTTCCTCGGCTTCCGTCACTTCAACGGCAACGGCGAACTGCAACAGCGGATCTGGGCGTGTCCCTCCGCTGCGCTCCGGGCCGGGCTGCGGGCGCAGTAGCAAACGATACTACCGTTTGCAACTGCGCGAAGCCCCTGGCGGACGCCACGGCGGCCGCGATCTCCTCACGGAATCGCGGCCGCCTTCGCATTCCCCCCCGCCAGGGTCTCCGCCCTCCGGGCCCGCATCCCTCACGCAACTTCTCTAAAAACAACAACTTCGATCTCCTTTCGACCGGCTTCCGTCGCATGCCTCGGGCTCCGCGCGCCCCCCTCTCCCGGCCCCTCCCCCCGCACGCAGTGGGCGTGCGTGGTGAGGGGAGCACTCCCCGCGTGCCCGCTTGCCCGTCGCACCCACAACCCAATGTAGCCGCGCGATCTATCGCGCCCGCGGAGCCTTCCCCCCACCGCGCCTCGCCCCCCACGGCGACGCCGTTCTCCCCCTCTCCCAGGGGTTGGGAGAGTGGGCCG
>DATACF010000358.1:0-2816 GCA_036259235.1 Longimicrobium sp.
ACCCCGGCGCGGGGTGCGGCTCCTTCGCTTGGTAGAACGCGGGGAAGGATCGTCGCGTTTCGACGGCCCTCCAGCTACGCCGGCTGGATTCCCCGGTCGTTCCTCCCTCGGAACGACAGGCCGGGGTCTTTCGCGGTGATCAGTTGATCCGGCGCAGGAGGCGGTCGAAGACGTCGCGGCCGAGGCGGGCGGAGAGGCCGTCGACCAGCTCGCGGGTGAGCTCGTCGTCGACGTCGTCCTTGGCGCCGGGGTCGAAGAGGTCGCGCTCCTCGCGGGAGAGGTTGAGCGTGCGCCAGTCGCCCGAATAGACGCCGCGGCGGAAGCGGGCGCCGCCCTCGGCCGAGACGCTGGCCTGGTCGACGATGCGCCGGTCGGCGGCCGAGACCACCGCGAAGTCGACGCGCGCCCAGGTGGCCTCGCGCCCGGAGACGACGGAGTACGCGGTGTCGGCCCCCGCGCGGGTGCGGGCGGGGCGGCGGACGGTGTCGGCCGCGGTGACCTCGGTGGCCACGCTGTCGAGCTCGGCCACGATCACCAGGTCGGCGTTCAGGTCGCGCGCCAGGAGCGACGCCTCGCGGGTCGAGAGGACCTGGCGGTCGGTGTACCCCTCGCGCCGCATCGCCCGCCCCACGTCCCGCGGGTCGACCACCTCGACGAAGAGGGGGGCGCGCCCCCAGTGCTCCTCCTCGAGGGCGTCGTTGAGCGCGCGGAGGACGCGGCCGGGGAGCTTGGCGCGCATCGCCGTCTCGGCGCCCACGGGGAGGACGGCCACGCGCACGGTGCCGCGGCGGAGCGCCTCGTCCTGGATCTCCAGCGCGCGGCGGGCCTGCGCGCTCTCGCGCCCCAGCACGCGGACGGCGCCCTCGGCGCGGTCGTACGCCGCGCGGAAGCGGCCGCCGGAGAGCTCGCGCTCGGCCCAGGAGAGCTGCACCCCGAAGCGCGCGCGGTCGAGCTCGCCGCGCTGGGCGGCGGTGGGCTGCCAGTGCTCGGCCGCCCGCTGGAGCCAGTCGAGCCCGCCCGAGAACTCGCCCCGCGCGGCCGCCGCGTCGGCCTCGCGGACGGCCTGGGCGATGGCGCGGTCGAGGGTGGCGCGGCGGCGCTGCGCGTAGTCGGCGGGGACGGCGAGCTGCACGCCCACCCCGGCGGCGTCGCGGCGGAGCTCGTCGACGCGGAGGAGGACGTTGGCCGCGGCGTGGTCGCGCCCGCCGGCGGCGGCGGCCTCGACTTCGGCCAGGTACTGCTGCACGGCGCGGTCGCCGGCGTCCTGGAGGCGGGCGCGGGCTTCGACCCGGTTGGGGTCGCGGCGGAGGGCGTCGATGTAGCGGGCGGCGGCCTCGGCGGGCTGGCCGCGCTGCTCGAGCTCGACGCCCTGCTCGAACCGCTTGCCCGCCGTCACGCAGCCGGCGGCGGTGAGCGCCACCAGGGCCAGCAGGCCGAATCGTCTCAGGGGATGATGATGCGTCGCCAGGGCACGCATGCGCGTTCTCCTCGGGGGGGATTTTGAAGGGGTGGGACTTCGAAGAATGTCGCCGGTCACTTCATCCGCATCTACCCGCGAGGGGTGCCCCGGAGTTCCGCTCGATGCGTAGAAAATCGAGCAATCATGCGGGTTGTCACCGCCCGAGGGCGCTTCCGCGGGCCCCGGTGTCCACGGCGGGGGACGCACCGATCTTTCCGTGCTTTTCCGTCCGCGCTCGCGAGGCGCGCTACCTCGCCCAGTGGTCGTACGCCGCGCGGGCGGCGCGGGCGATGGCGGCCTCGGCGGTGGGGAGCCCGTTCTTCGCCTCCTTCACGAAGACGGCGACGGCGAGGTGGCCGCGGCCGTTCGGGAGGGGGATGAGCCCGGCGTCGTTCACCGTCGCCACCGTCCCCCGCCAGCTGGCGGAGGTGCCGGTCTTGTGCGCCACCCGCGTCCCCGCCGGGAGGCGGCCGCGGAGGCGGTTGGGGCCGGTCTCCGTCTCGGTCATCGTCCGCAGGAGGAGCGCGGTGTGCTGGGGGCTCAGCAGCTCGCCGCGCCGCAGCAGCACCAGGAGGCGCGCCATGTGGCCGGGGGTCGAGGTGTCGCGCGGGTCGGCGAGGTACTTCCTCCACCCCTCGTCGCGGGCGGCGGCGGGGAGGGTGGGGATCAGCGAGTCGGTGGCGGCGCGCGCCGTGGCCCCCGGGGAGGGGCGCGCGCCGTGGAAGTCGAGGATCAGCTGCCCCTCGGGGCGCGACACCAGGATGGAGTCGAGCCCGAAGCCCCAGAGGAACTGCGTGACGCCGCCGGGGCCGCCGGCCAGCGGGAGGAGGAGGTCGCTCGCCGTGTTGTCGCTCTCCGCCACCGCCAGCCGCATCAGCTCGCGCACCGTGTACTCGCCGCCGCCGCGCGGGTGGCGCTCGGCGACGGGGCTGTGCCCCCACCGCAGGTCCGCGGCGCGCACGGCGACCTCCTGATCGAGGTCCACCTTCCCCTCCTCCACCCGCTTCAGGAGCGCGGCGGCGATGGGGAGCTTGTAGACGCTCTGCATGGGGAAGCGCATCGTCCCGTTGTACGACGCGCGCCGCCCCGTCTCCACGTGGATCACCGCGATCCCCATCGTCCCCCCCGACTCGGCCTCGATCCGCGCGAATTCCCGCTCCAGCGCGGCGACGCCGGGCGCGGTGTCGGCGGCGGCGCGGTCGACGGTGCCGGAGCGATCGGCCGGAGCGGTACGCTCGGCGGAATCGGCGAGGTCGGGCGGTTCGGTGGATTCGGCGCGGTCGGCGGCGCCCGTGCAGGCGAGCAGGGCGAGGCAGAGCAGGGAGGGGAGGTGCATGCGATGGATTTGGGGCGCGGC
>DATACF010000359.1:0-3291 GCA_036259235.1 Longimicrobium sp.
GGAAGCTCGACGCGCAGCACCTCGCGGACGCGCGAGACCACGCGCGTCGCCAGGAGCGAGTGGCCGCCGAGGTCGAAGAAGCTCTCCTCCACCCCGACTCGTTCGAGACGGAGCACTTCCGCCCAGACGCCCGCCAGCGCCTCCTCGACCTCCGTCCGCGGCGCCACGTACCGCTCCGCCGCACCGCCGAACTCCGGCGCGGGGAGCGCCTTGCGGTCCAGCTTCCCGTTCGGCGAGAGCGGGAGCGCGTCGAGGAAGACGAAGGCGGACGGCACCATGTACTCCGGCAGGCTCCGCCGCAGCGCCGTCTTCAGCGCGTCGGCCTCCGCCTCGCCCACCACGTACGCCACCAGCCGCTTCTCCCCCGCCGCGTCGGCGCGGGCGACGACGACGCAGTCCGTCACGCCCTCGTGGCGCCGGATGGCCGCCTCGATCTCGCCCAGCTCGATGCGCAGCCCGCGGATCTTCACCTGCTCGTCCAGGCGCCCCAGGTACTCCAGCGCGCCGTCGGTGCGCCACCGCACCTTGTCGCCCGTCCGATATAGGCGAGCTCCAGCCTCCGTCGCGAACGCGTCGGGGACGAAGCGCTCGGCGCTCAGGCCGGGGCGATCGAGATACCCACGCGCCACCTGCACGCCGCCGATGTACAGCTCGCCGGGGACGCCCACAGGCACCGGCCGCAGCGCCGCGTCGAGCACGTACAGCTGCGTGTTCCACACCGGGCGGCCGATGGGGACGACGCCCGTCGCATCACCGCGCTCGCACGCCCAGTACGAGACGTCGACGGCCGCTTCCGTAGGCCCGTAGAGGTTGTGCAGCCCGACCGTGGCCGGGAACCGCTCGTGGAAGCGGGCGACCAGCGCCGGAGGCAGCGCCTCGCCGGAGCAGATGACGCGCTGGAGCGAGCCGCACCGCGCCGAATCCGCCTCCTCCACGAACTGCTGGAGCATGGAGGGGACGAAGTGGAGCGTCGTCACCCCTTCCGTCTCGATCACCTCCGCCAGGTACGCCGGGTCGCGATGACCCTCCGGCCGCGCCATCACGAGCTTGGCACCCTGCTGGAGAGGCCAGAAGAACTCCCACACCGACACGTCGAACGAGAACGGCGTCTTCTGGAGAATCACGTCCTCGGCGCCGATCCCGTATTCCGCCTGCATCCACCACAGGCGGTTGACGACGCCGCGGTGCGCGTTCATCGCCCCCTTCGGCCGCCCCGTCGAGCCGGAGGTGTAGATGACGTACGCCAGGTTCGACGGGGAGACGGCCGGCGTGGGGTTCTCCGCGCGCTCCGTCTCGATCTCCGCCCACTCCGAATCGACCGCCAGCACAGTCGCGTTGGACGACGGAAGGATTCCCCGCAACCGCTCCTGCGTCAGCAGAACCGGCACGCCGGAATCCTCCAGCATGTACGCCAGCCGCTCGGCCGGGTAACCGGGGTCGAGCGGGACGTACGCGCCGCCGGCCTTCAGCACGGCGAGGATGGAGACCACCATCTCCACACTCCGCTCCAGGCAGAGCCCCACGCGCACCTCGGGGCCCACACCCAGGCGGACCAGGCGGTGTGCGAGACGGTTCGCCCGCGCGTTCAGCTCGCCGTACGTGACCGCGTCGTCTTCGAAGACGACGGCGACCGCGTTCGGGGTCCGCTCGGCCTGATCCTCGATCAGCTGGTGGATGCAGACGTCCGCGGGGAAGCCGGCCTCCGTGCGGTTCCACGCGTGGAGGACGACGTCGCGCTCCTCGGCCGACGGGAGCTCGACTTCGGAGAGACGCGCGTCCGGACGAGAGGAGACCTGCTCCAGCACCCGCTCCAGGTGGCCCGCCATCCGCTGGATGGTCGCCCGATCGAAGAGGTCGGTGCTGTAGACCAGCGCGCCGCGCAGGCGGCCGCCGTCGCTCCCCAGCGAGAGCGTGAGGTCGAACTTGGTGGTCGTCACCTCGGCGTCGACGCTCTCCGCCCGGAGCCCGGGGAGCGAGGCACGCGTCCCCTCGGCGTCCTCCAGCGTGAACATCACCTGGAAGAGCGGCGAATGGCTCAAGGAACGCTCGGGCTGCAGCACCTCCACCAGCCGCTCGAACGGCACCTCCTGGTGCTCGTACGCCCCCAGCGTCGTGTCACGGACGCGGCCCAGGAGCTCGCGGAAGGTGGGGTCGCCCGAGAGGTCGGTGCGGAGGACGAGCGTGTTGACGAAGAAGCCGATCAGCCCCTCCACCTCGCCGCGCGTCCGCCCCGCCATGGGGCTGCCGACCACGACGTCGTCCGTCCCCGCGTACTTCGAGAGAAGAAGCTGGAAGGCGCTCAGGAGGACCATGTACAGCGTCGCGCCCTCGCCCCACCCCAGGGCCTCCAACCGCTGCAGAAGCCCCGCGGGAAGCTCCACCGCCTCCTCCGCGCCGCGGTACGTCTGCACCGCCGGCCGCGGATGGTCGGTCGGCAGCTCGAGGAGCGCCGGGGCGCCGGCCAGCCGCCCCTTCCAGTACGCCAGCTGCCGCTCCAGCGTCTCGCCCCGCAGCTGCGCGCGCTGCCACACAGCGAAGTCCGCGTACTGCACCGGGAGGTCGGCGAGCGGAGACTCCCGCCCTTCCGCGTACGCCTCGTACAGCGCCGACAGCTCGCGGAAGAGGACGCCGAGGCTCCACCCGTCGCTGACGACGTGGTGCATCGACAGCACGAGGACGTGCTCCTCGGCCGAAAGCCGCAGGAGCGCCGCGCGGAAGAGCGGGCCGTGGGTCAGGTCGAACGGCCGCGCCGCGTCGTCCGCCACGCGACGACGCACCTCCGCCTCGCGCTCCGTCTCCTCCAGCGCCGACAGGTCGCCGACCGGGAGCGCGAAGCCGCCGAAGGGCGCAATCGCCTGCACAGGCGCGCCGTCCACCTCGGGGAAGGTCGTCCGCAGCGCCTCGTGCCGGCGGACGATCTCCCCGAGCGCCCGCTCCAGGGCGGAGACATCCATCGCGCCGGAGAGCCGGAGCGCGACGGGGATGTTGTAGAAGGCGCTGTCGCTCTCCAGCTGGTCGAGGAACCACAGCCGCTCCTGCGCGAACGAGAGCGGGAGCGGGCGGTCGCGCCCGACGGGGACCACGGACGGATGCCGCGCGCCCCCCGCGTGCCACGCCGCCTCCACCCGCACGGCCAGCGCGGCGACGGTGGGCGCCTCGAACATCGCGCGGAGCGGAAGCTCGACGCGCAGCACCTCGCGGACGCGCGAGACCACGCGCGTCGCCAGGAGCGAGTGGCCGCCGAGGTCGAAGAAGCTCTCCTCCACCCCGACTCGTTCGAGACGGAGCACT
>DATACF010000360.1:0-5659 GCA_036259235.1 Longimicrobium sp.
ACTTGAGAATGGCGGCGGCGGTGTAGGGGCGGGCTCTGCGCGGGGCCCTCACCCGCCTCGCGCGCCGGGATGAAACGTCCCCTCTCCCGGAACGGGGAGGGTGGCGAGCCTGAAGCGAGCCGGGTGAGGGCCCCGCGCGGAGCCCGCCCCTACACCGCCGCCGCCATTCTCAAGTCGCGTGCCCCCTCCGGCCCCCACAACGAAAAAGCGCCCGCGCGGCCGATCCCGCGCGGGCACTCCATCCTCCGAATCACCGACTTCCGATCCGGCGCTCCGCCTTACCCTTCCCCCGCTCCCCCTCCCGCCGTCGGCGGCACCGGCGCGGCCGGGCGCGGCGAGAGGGTGGGGATGGGGCGGGCGCCCAGGGGCGAGGCGGCCGCCTGGGGCTCGGGGCGGGGCGGGAGGGGGGCGGGGACGCCCTTCTCGCGCACCACCACCGTCTCGGTGATCTTGTCGTGGATCGCCTGGCGGTTGCGGTCCCAGTACACCTGCGCGAAGCCCAGGAGGCCCGTGAACAGGCCCGCCGCGTAGCCGCCGAAGCGCTCGAAGGCCGCCCACAGCGTCACCGGCTGGCCGTTCAGCCGCACCACCCGGATCCCCAGCAGCCGCTTCCCCGGCGTCTGCCCCTTCCACAGCGCCGTGAAGGCCGTGAAGTAGAGCCCCGTCCACCCGAATCCCAGCCCCAGGTCGTTCAGGAACGCCAGCACGCTCTGGAGGAGCCCGCGGTCCTTCTCCGCCTCCAGCGCCTCCTGCAGCCCCTCCGTCGCCGACGTCAGGCTCCGCACCTCCTCGCGCAGCCCGTCGAGCGAGTCGCGCGCCAGCGCCGAACCCAGCCGCCGCCCCAGCGTGTCGGCCGCCACCGAGTCGCGCCCCGCGGCCGACGCGTAGAGGCGCGCCAGCGAGTCGGGGGCCACGGCGGGCGGCGCCTCGGCGGCCTGGGGGAGCCCGGCGAGCGCGGCCGCCACCGCGCCCTTCAGCCACGTCTTCTCGTCCTCCTCCTCTTCCTCGTCCTCCGCGAGCGACTCGGCCGTCTCGCGGATCTGGGCGTCGGTGCTCCCCATGGCGCGCATCCGCTCCACCAGCCGCAGGGTGGCCGCGTGCGCCGCCGCCGAGTCGGGCGCGCCCTGCAGCGCGGCGATCTCGCGCACCATCCCCACCGCGCCCACCACCCCCGCGAGCCCCTCCCCGCGCACCTCCGTCCCCCCGCCCGGCGCGGGCGGCGGCTCCGGGGCGCCCTCCGCGCGCTCTTCCCGCGTGTCGCTCGGGTCGTCGTCGCCGGTGAAGCGGTCCCAGGCGTCGAGCGCCAGGACGAAGAGGATGACGGCGCCCAGGACGCGGAAGGTGACGCGGGCCGCGCGGCTGATCAGCCGGTCGCCGCGCCCCAGCGCCTTCGAGGCGAAGCGGAAGAAGGCGAGCGCCGCCGCCAGGCCGAAGACGAAGCCGCCCAGGTTCACCAGCGCCGCCACCAGCGCCAGGTCGATCAGGATGGCCATCAGCCGCCGCGACGGGCGCGCCAGCGGGAGCCCCAGGAGGTGCGGGGCCACCGCGAAGCTCTCCGGGGTGATGTTGCTGCGCAGCTGTGCGGGAGGGACGGCCTGGGCCATGGTCGAGCTCGGAGGATTCGGTCGGGGCGGGTTCCGCGCGGACGGCGGCGGCGGGAAAAGCCCCGAATGGATAACGACCTGCGCGCCGGCCGGCAATCGTCCGGCGCGCGCGCTTTTCCTCCTACGACCCCGCCCCGCCCCCGGGTTTCACCCGCCACGCCCGGACGCGAGCGCCTCCACCGCCATCATCCCCCACATCCCCCCCGCCCGCGCCGTCCGCTCGCGCGCCACGCTCAAGCCCGCCGCCTCCAACCCCGTCCGCAGCTCGCGCAGCGTGTACATCCGCGCGTACCGCACCCCCGCCAGCCGCATCGCGCCGTCCAGCAGGCGCATCGACCAGAAGTCGCGCGACCAGTCCAGGAGCAGCACCCGCCCCCCCGGCCGCAGGACGCGCCGCACCTCCCGCAGCGCCCCCCCGGCGTCCGTCCAGTAGTGCAGCGCCGAGGTCGAGACGACCGTGTCGAACGAGCCGTCCGCGAACGGCAGCGCCTCCGCCGCCCCCGCCACCGGCGCCATTGCCGCCGACGGCGCGTCCCCCACGCGCGCCACCGCCCGGCGGAGCATCGCGGGCGACGGATCGAGCCCCACGCACACGCGCGCCGACGCGCCCCACGCCCGCAGCCGCGGGAAGAGCGCGCCGGTCCCCGTCCCCACGTCGAGGACGTCGCCCAGCGCCGCCCCCTCCACCCACGGCCGGAGCACGGCCAGCGAGCGGTCGACGTACCGCGCCCACCGCCGGTCGTAGCGCCCCGCCACCCCCTCGTACTCGCGGCGGACGGCGCGGGCGAGGGAGTCGGACGAGTCGGGGGCGGAAGAGCGAGGGGGCATGGGGATCGGGATCGCGGAAGAGGGTCAGTGCGCTTCGAAGGGGTGCAGTACATGCCGCGGACTCCGCGGGCCCCCCTCCCCCGGCCCCTCCCCCCGCACGCGATGGGCGTGCGTGGTGAGGGGAGAACGACGCTCCACGGGGCGGGCGACCGTTCGAGGGAAAGATCCACGGGCGCGATAAATCGCGCATCTACATTGTTTTAGGGGAATCGACCTCCCCCTCTCCCGCGCAGCGGGGGAGGGGGCCGGGGGGAGGGGGCGCCGCGGGCGCGCGAAGGAGCCGCTCGAACACCATCGACGTTCAACCCGCCGTTGCATGAGGGATGCGGGCCCGAAGGGCGAAGACCCTGGCGGAGGGGAATGCGAAGGGGATCGCGATCAGAGAAGAAGCGGCGGCGACACGGAGTCCGCCAGGGGCTTCGCCGCGTTGGAAACGGTCGTATCGTTTCCTACGCGGCCCGCAGCCCGGCCCCGCGCAGCGGGGACATGCCCAAAGCCGTAGTTGCCGTTCGCCGTTGCCGTTGCCGTTGCGATCCAGCCGAACGAAAAGCGGCCGGGCCCCGCACCCGAAGCCCGACCGCCTCCACTCACCCCACCGGCGCCGCCGAAGACGCATCCGGCTCCCGACGAAGCCTCACATCCGCTTGTACGCCGGCCCGCTCCCCCCCTCGCGCGGCGTCCACCGCGGCCCCACGACGTCGGTGGCCTTGCAGTCGATGCAGTTCGGCGCGTTGACCACGAGCGTGTCGCCCTGCCGCTCGTAGACCCCCGCCGGGCAGACGTGCGCGTAGAAGTCGGCCACCTCGCCGGAGACGTCCTTCCCCACGATGAGGTGCGACGGGATGTCGTCGCGCGTCTGGTTCCCCGCCTTGAACACCGCGTCCACCTTGCTGAACGTCAGCGTGTTGTCGGGCGTGAACGGCGTCTCCGGCGTCACCGTCCGCTCGGCCTCCGCGTCCTCGTGCATGGCGATCTTCCCGCCGAAGAGGCGCCCGCCGGTGAGCGTCATCAGCCCCGCCTTGGCCCCGCCCACGAAGAAGCCGTCCTTGAACGCCAGCCGCATGTTCCGCGTCCGGTACAGGTCCTCGCGGATGTAGCTCCCGTCCACCAGCCGGTCGTACTCGGCCAGCGCCCCCTGCGACACGTCGTCCTTCTTGAGCCCCGCGAAGATCGCCCGCGCCGCGTAGATCCCCGACTGCATGGCGTAGTGGATCCCCTTGAGGCTGGGCACGTCCACGTACCCCACCGTGTCGCCCACCATCACCACCCCGTCGCCGGTGCGGCGCTCGGGGAGGGCGTAGAAGCCCCCCTCGGGGATCGTCTTCGCCCCCCACTCCACCATCTCGCCCCCCTCCAGGTACTTCCGGAAGAAGGGGTGCAGCTTCATCCGCTGCAGCAGCTGGTGCACGTCCAGCGTGCTCGACCTGTAGTCGAGCCCGACGACCAGGCCGAGGGCGACGAGGTTCGGCTCCAGCGGGTACAGGAAGCTCCCCCCGAAGGCGTCGCGCGGGAGCGGCCACCCCAGCGTGTGGACGATCCCCTCCAGCGGCACCTTCGTCTCCCACAGCTCCTTGACCCCCAGCGCGAAGATCTGCGGGTTCTCGGACTTGATGCCGCGCCACTCGCGGTACGCCTGCGCCAGCGGCCCGCGCGTCCCCTCGGCCAGGACGACGACCTTCGCGGTGAGGTCGGTGGGGGGCTCGTACCCGCCCGCCGGCTGCCCGTCGCGCCCCAGCCCCGTGGGCGTGGTCCGCGCGCCGATCACCCTGTCGCCGTCGACCAGGAGCGAGTCGACGGGGAAGCCGGGGAGGACGTTGACCTCCGCGGCCTCTGCCTTCTCGCCCAGCCAGCGGACGATCTCGCAGATGGAGGCGATGTAGTTCCCCTGGTTGTGCATCGGCGGCGGCGTGGGGATGCGCACCGCGCGCGTCTCGGTCAGCAGGTGCACCGACTCGCCCTTCACCGGACCGCGGAAGGGGAAGTCCGAGTCCTTGAGCTCGGGGAAGAGCTCGCGGAAGGCGCGCGGGTTCACCACCGCCCCCGAGAGGTTGTGCTCGCCGAGCGAGGCCGCCTTGTCGAGGACCGCGATCTGGAGCCCGCCGAGCGCGCCCCCCGCCTCGCCGTCGGCCTTCGCCAGCCGCGCCAGCTCGATGGCCGTGGCGAGGCCGGCCGGGCCCGCGCCCACGATCACCACGTCCATCTCCAGCGCCTCGGCGTCCGGGGCCTCGGCCCGGATGAGGCGCTCGCGCGGGAGCGCGGCCTGGTGGCGGATCGGGAGCAGCCTCCCGCGAGCGCTGTCTGCCATGAATGGGGTCTCCGTTGTCGGTCGGGGGCCGCGGGACGCGCCTGGTCTTAAGGCGTCCGCGCTCCATCGCAAGGGTTCGGGATGCGAATCGGGTCTTCGGGACGGGCCCTGGAAAGCCGGGCGGAAGATACAGGCCCCGGCGGCGCGCCGCAAAGCCGCGCGCACGCGCGGAAGGCGCCCGCGCGAGGGGGGCGCCTTCCAGGGCGTGCTCAGGGCGCTCCTGCCGCGGGCGCCCCGGCTTACGGCGTGTTGTCGGAGGTCGGGGGCACGCCCGGGCGGTGCGGCGTGGTGTCGTTGACTCCCGCGCCCTTGCCCTGCTCCTCGGAAGCCTGCAGCCCCTGCTCGTCCGGGTCGCCGTCCTGGTGGCGGCTCGAGGCCTCGCACCCCGCCAGGGCCAGCGTGCCCGAAAGGAGGAGTGTGGAGAAGATCCGCGCCGTTCGCATCTGCTGTCCGTCCCTTTCCGGAGTCGTTCGTTCCGCTTCGGTCGGCGTCGCCTACCGCACACACCGCGCCGTCGGCGGATCTACGGCAAGGCCGAACGGCGACTGCGACGACGGTTCTGGGCATGTCCCTCCGCTGCGCTCCGGGCCGGGCTGCGGCGCTTCAATGGCGGAACTTCTCAACGGCGAACTTCGATCCGGCTCGGACAGGCTTGCGTCGCATGCCTCGGGCTCCGCGCGCCCCCCACCCCCGGCCCCTCCCCCCGCAGGCGGTGGGCGTGCGGGGTGAGGGGATAACCCCAACCCGACCCGCGACTTACGAGCCCTCCCCCACACCGCCGCCCGCCCGAAGCACCGGGCAAAAGGTCCCCTCTCCCGGAACGGGGCCCGGAACGGGAGAGGGTGGCGAGCCTAAAGCGAGCCGGGTGAGGGCCCGCGCGGAGCCCGCCTCCCGCTCCGAGGCTGACGCCCCCCCGCACTCA
>DATACF010000361.1:0-2096 GCA_036259235.1 Longimicrobium sp.
GGCGGCGCGGGGGGCGCCGCCGGATGGTGCCTCTACGGGACGCGGAACGGGAAGTTTCAGCCGCCCATGCCCCCGAGCGCCGCCATCGCGGCGGCGACGGCGACCTGGAGCGCCAGGAGGATGACGGCGGCGCCGATCCACCCCTCGCGCCGGTTGACGGTGGCGGCGCCGTAGGCGAAGAGCGCCGTCATCCAGAGCGAGAAGGGGGTGAGCGCGTTCAGGACGCCGCGGGCCACCCCGCCGGCGTCGGGAGCCAGGACCGCCAGCGAGAGCGCGACGTCCAGGCGGCCGCTGGCGAACATGAGCGCCGAGCCGACCAGGGCGCCGAGCGCCGAGACCAGGAAGGCGTGGCTGGCGACGCTGACGTACATCCTGTACTTCGCGTTCCCGCCGAAGAAGGCGCCGAAGATCCCGGCCAGGAGGGCGCCGACGACGAAGGGGCGGGCGAAGGTCCACGCCGCGAAGAACGCCGTCCCCACCCAGCGGAAGACCTCCATCTGCCCGGCCATCTGCTCGGCGGGGGGGAGGTTCTGGCGCCCCGCGTCCACCGCCTGCTGGCGGGCGAACTCGGCGACCTCCAGCGGGGTGAAGAAGAGCGGGGTGGCCAGCGTGAGCGCCAGGAGGACGACGAGCGAGACCAGGACCGGCCCCAGCCAGGCGCGCTCGCCCGCCTCGCCCGCGTCCCGCAGCTCGGCGAAGAGCTTCCCGGGCGAGAAGAAGGTGTCGGCGACGCGGACCGGGAGCGGCCGGGCGGCGGGGCGCGCGGCGGGGGCTTCCGGCGGGGCGGCGGCGGTGTCGAGCGAGCTGGCGGTCATGGGGTCCTCGGAGGCTCTGGGGTGGGAGAGCGAGGGAGACTCCGCGGGGAGCGGAGGAAGCCTCCAAGATAACGCTGGGGCCGTGACGTGTAAACGGAGTCACGGCTTGTGTAACGTTGTGTGTGGGCGGTGCTTGCAGGGACGGGGGCTCACGCGGAGGACGCGGAGGCGCGGAGGAGCTTCGTCGCGGTAAGTCGAGGTGGGGTGCTGTCGAAACGCTCCGTAAACGGCAGGCTCTCACGGAGGACACGGAGGACACGGAGGACACAGAGGGAGCCGCGTCGCATCCACGGCCCCCTCTGTGTCCCCTGTGCCCCCTGTGGGAGGCTTCAGTCGTTCTTCGTCCTAGCGGGGAAGCTCGGTGCGGACGGCCTGGTAGCCGCGGCCGGGGACCTCGACCTTGACGACGCGGTTGAGGGCGTCGACCCAGACGTGCCGCTCTTCCATCCCCTGGGGCTGGACGACGAGGTGGAAGAGGGACGCCGTGCGGCCGCCGATCTGCACGTTCTCCTCGCCGCGCGAGGTGACGGTGGCGAGGACCTGGCGGTTCTCGCGGGGGATCAGGATGGGGACGCGGCCGGCGTGGGTGCGCTGGGCCAGGAAGTAGTAGTGGTGCGCCACCCCTTCGTCGAGGACGAGGGCGCCGGAGGCGGCCACGTACTCGCGGAGCTGCTCGCCGGCGGCGGTGACGATCTTGGCGCTCACCCGCCCGCCGCCGATGTTGCCGACGATGCGCTGGGGCGAGTCGCCGCCGACGTCGACCTGGTACTGGACGGGGTCGGCGGAGACGCCGGTGGCGCGGAGCCGGGGCGAGAGCTCGAGGCTACCGGTGGCGAGCCGCAGGTTGACGCGCCCGCTGGCGACGACGACGGCCGCCGCGCCGCTGCCCGTCTGCGTGATCGTGAACTCCTCGGTGCCCACCTCGCGCCCCTCGACGTAGACGCGGAAGGTGCCCGCGTCGCCCGCGCGCTGCGCGGCGAGCGGGGCGGCCGCGAAGAGGGCGAGCGCGGCGGCGGCACGGAAGAAGCCCGGACGGATCAGAGTCATGCGTCTCTCCTGGATGTCTGCCAGCGCCGGGAACGTCCGGCGCCGCACGGGGTGCTACCCCGCGCGGGGGTCGCGTGTTTCGGACGCAAGGGCCGGGCTCGCGGGGCGGAAGGGCGGGGAAGCGGCGTGGGGACGGCGTCGGAACGGGGCCCGGACGACGTTGGGACCGCGGGATCGGGAGGGGGGCGGAGGGGGCGACGGGCGGGGGGGCGCGGCGCGGAGGTCGTGGGGGGG
>DATACF010000362.1:0-17862 GCA_036259235.1 Longimicrobium sp.
CGCGCAGGGGGAGCGCCATCGTCATCGTGTTCCCCTCCGCCAGCTCGCGCGGCGACCCCGGCTCGGCCCCCACCTCCAGGAGCCCCTCGGGGGGGAGGGTGTAGAACTCCGTCCGCACCACCTCGAAGAGCTCGTCGGCGCAGGCGTCGGCGAGGCGGGCGCACATGCGGGCGACCTCGGCCACGCTCCCCTCGCCGTAAGCCATGACGCGGACGGCGAGGGCGCACGCCTCGGCGCAGTCGCGGCTCAGGCGGATGCAGCGCACGCGGGCGGCGGTGGCCGGCTCTTCCTGGAGGCACTGGCCGGCGGCGGCCTCGCAGGCGGCGAGGCACTCGACGCACGCGGCGATGCAGTCGTGGTACTGCGGCGGGGCGCCGGAGAGGAGCCGGCGGAGCTGGACGGCGGTCATCGGATCGGGCTCGCCTCGTCGGGTGGGTTGAGGGCCGGGCGCGCCGGCGTACGAGCGTCCCTCGGGGCACGGCATGGACCGGCCGCGTAACACGCGCGTCACGGCCCGGTGACGGGCCGGCGGAGGGGCGGGGCGCGCGATGTCGGGGGAAGGTGGAGACCGAAAGCGTCGGGAAAGAGCTGCGACGCGCATCCATGATGACGACATCCGGCGGATCGCGCAAGTCTTTGCGTGGACGGAGGCTGTGCGCGCCCGCCCCTCCGCGCGCCCGCGCCGCGGCACGGAGATTCCGGCGAGGCCGGCGGCGCGCGGGCGCGTCTCCCGATGGCGCGATCGTGTCGTCTTCTCCTTTTCTTCTCTCTCCCTGGCAGGCGAGGTACCGATGAAGAAGCTCCAGCTCCAGGTCGAGTCGCTGAACGTGGAGTCGTTCGCCACCCGGGCGGACACGCCGGCCGAAGGGACGGTGTACGCGCACGCCACCGGGGGCGCGTGGACCTGCCAGTACCACTGTACCTGGATGGGCGGCACCTGCGCCGACACCACCTGCGGCGGCGGCGGGAACACCGACCAGTGCACGCTCGTCCAGACCTGTCGCTGCTGAAGTCAAAAGAAACGGCAGGGTCTCACACAGAGACACGGAGGCACGGAGGCACGGAGAACTTCTTCCTCTGTGCCTCCGTGTCTCTGTGTGAGACCGTAGTTTTACGGCCTGGAGATCGAACTCAGCGCGGGTAGATGCGGTAGCGGTCGCGGATCGGCATCCAGGCGGCCAGCTCCTGCTCCCAGCGGCGGGCGATCTCTCGCGGGTCGTCGCCGCGGTCGAAGGCGGCGCGGGCCCACTTCGACCCCAGCATCTGCGTGAACCCCTCGTTGGTGATCTTGAACTCGGCCGGGTGCCGCTTCTTGATCTCCGAGAGGAGCGCCAGCGCCAGGAAGGGCGGGTCGAAGGTCTCGCGGTCGGTGACCGTGATCCGGATCGCCCGGACGTTCTCGCCACGGAAGGGGACCCAGGCGCCGGGGTCGGGGGAGTTCGGGACGAAGCGCACGGTGTCGAGGCGGACGCCGCGGAGGTCGTACTTCGCCATCGCCGCCAGGATCCCGGGGGCGTCCATCCACGGCGCGCCCACGTAGCTGAAGGGCGCCTCGGTGCCGCGGCCCACGGTGAGGTTGGTGGCCTCAAGGAGGACCAGCCCGCTGTACTTGAGCGACGCGTCGAGACTGCGGATGTTCGGCGACGGGTTGGTCCACGGGAGCCCCGTGCGGTCGAACCACTGCGAGCTCCGCCACCCGGAGGCGGGGACGACGTGGAGGTCGGCGCCAACGTTGTACTCGGCGTTCACGTAGCGGGCGACCTCGCCGACGGTCATCCCGTGGCGGAGGGGAACGGGGTAGTAGCCGGTGATCGGCTGCCCGATCCGCTCCGTCTTGATCTCCATCTGCATCAGCGGCCCGTCGGCCTCGTCGGTGATCGGGTTGGGGCGGTCGAGGACGACGAAGGGGATCTTCTGCGCCGCGGCCGCCTCCATCGCCATCGCCATCGTCCAGACGAAGGTGTAGGGGCGGGCGCCGATGTCCTGCATGTCGAAGAGGAGGACGTCGACGCCGCGGAGCATCTCGGGGGTCGGCTTCTGCGTCTGGCCGTAGAGCGAGAAGACGGGGAGCCCGGTGGCCTCGTCGCGCCCGCTCTCGATCTTCTTCCCCGCCTCCACCCCGCCGCGCAGGCCGTGCTCGGGGCCGTAGAGGGCGACGAGCTGGACGCCGGGCGTCTTGTGGAGGAAGTCGATCCCCGCCTCGCCGCGGGCGGTGAGCGCCGTCTGGTTGGTGACGAAGCCCACCCGCTTCCCCCGCACCAGGTGCATGGAGTCGCGGACGAGGACCTCCAGCCCGGGGACGACCGCCGTCTGCGAAGTCGCGGGCGGACCCGCCGGGACGGTGGCCGCCGGCGCGGGGGCCACGGTGTCGCCGCCCCCGTCCGCCGTCTCGGGGGGCGCGGTGCGGCACCCGCCGGAGAGGAGGAGGGTCACGGCCAGGAGGGCCGGGGCGATGCGGAGCGTTGCGGTTTGGCGCGTCATGGCTTCGGGACCTTAAGTTTCGGGCCGCGCGCCGCGCGGTGCGGCGGCTGGCACGGTACACGCAAGGGCACGGGGCCGTCGCGAAGGCGTCGCTTGCGAAAGCCGGGCCACGGAACGGGCGGCGGACAGGGACCACGGAGAAGGCGGTTGAGCGAGACGTTCCGTCCGGCGCGGCCGGACGAGGTCGACGAGGTGGCGCGGCTGCAGGCGCACTCCTTCCCCTCGCCCGGGCGGACCTTCGCCTGGTGGGAGGACTTCCTCCTGAACGGGCCCCACGGGGGGCTGGAGGCGCTCTGGGTGGCCGAGGAGCAGGGGCGGCTGGTGGGGGCGTGCCAGCTCCTCTGGCTCCGGCAGTGGATCGGCGGGGCGGCGATGCCGGTGATGGGCCTCGGCGGGGTGGCCATCTCGCCCACGCACCGGCGGCGGGGGCTGGCGGGGCGGATGCTGATCGCGGGGTTCGAGCACGCCCGCGAGCGGGGCGACGTGGGGAGCGCGCTCTACCCCTTCCGCGCCTCGTTCTACGCCGAGCTGGGGTACGGGCTGGCCGGCGAGGCGCACCAGTACCAGATCCCGCCGGGGCTCCTCCTCGACGACCGGGTGGAGCGGCTGCGGGTGCGGCTGGTGGACACCCCCCAGGACGAGGCCGACATGCGCCACGTCTACGCCGAGGCCGCGCACCGCCTGCAGACCGGGCAGCTGGACCGCACCTCCCGGAGCTGGAAGAAGATCTGGGGGGCCGAGGACCAGGCGGCGGTCGTCTACTACGCCGAGGGGGGCGCCCCCGAGGGGTACGCCATCGTCCGTTACCGCGCCGATCTCCCCGTGGACAAGCGCTTCCTGGAGGTGGAGGAGCGGGCGTGGCTCACCATCCCGGCGCAGCGGGGCATCTACGGGTGGCTCTCGACGCTCGGCGACCAGTGGCGCGAGATCGTCTACCGCGCGCACCCCGAGGAGGGGTTCGGCGACCGGATCAACGAGCCGCGCCTCCCGCTCCTCTCCGCGCCCGGGTGGGGGCTCTGGTTCCCCTCGGCGACGCTCCTGCGCGGGCCCATGTTCCGCCTCCTCGACGTCTGCGAGGCGCTGCGGATGCGGAGCGCGGCGGTGGGGGTGCAGATGACGCTGGCGCTGGAGGTGATCGACCCCCAGATCCACCAGAACGCGGGGCCGTGGCGGGTGCGGATCGAGGGGGGGAAGATGGAGGTGGAGCCGTACACGGGGGGGAAGGTGGACGCCACGCTCCGGCTGGGGGTCGACACCCTGGCGCGGATCTTCATCGGCGCCATCGCCCCCTGGCAGGCCATCGCCAACGGCCTCGCGGTGATCGACCGCGCCGACATGGTCAAGGCGCTCGACATCGCGCTGGAAGTGCCGAAGCCGTGGATGTTCGACCGGTTTTGAACGGCGAGGGGACAGGGGACAGGGGACAGGGGACAGGGGACAGCAGGCGGGTTCGGTGGGGGGCGACGGGCGGTGGCGCATGCCGCGGCTCCGGCGCGGGGGCCCTCACCCGGCTCGCTTATGCGACGGAAGGCCGCTCATCACACTCGAAGCTCGCCGTTCCAGCGCCGTTGCATGAGGGATGCGGGCCCGGAGGGCGGAGACCCTGGCGGGGGGGAATGCGATGGGGATGGCGATCGGTGGGGCGCGGCGGAATGCGGGGAGTCCGCCAGGGGCTCCGCGCCGTTGGAAACGGTAGTATCGTTTCCTACGGCGCCCGCAGCCCGGCCCGGAGCGCAGCGGAGGGACATGCCCAGCACCGTAGTTCGCGGTTCGTAGCAGTTCGCAGTTGCGGTTTCCCGTTCACCGGACGCGGGCTCTAACAGCGGGGGAGAAGCCGATGGCCGATTGGAGATGGAGGACGACGCTCGCGCTCGCCCTCGCACTGGCGGCGAGCGCATGCGGGGGCGGCGGAGACGCGCGCCAGGGGAGCGCGGGCGCACCCGAGCAGGACGAGCCGCCGCCGGGGAGCTTCGGGACCTTCGGCGGCGGGCCCCCGGGGGGGACGCTGGTGGTGCTGTCGGACCGCGAGCCCGACAACCTCAACCCGCTCACCTACGACAGCAACCCGGCCTACCAGCTCGTCCACCTGATGTTCCGGGCGCTGGGGCGGCGCGACAGCACGCTCAGCAACTACGTCCCCGACTTCCTGGAGAAGTGGGAGACGCCCGACTCGGCCACGGTGATCCTCCACGTCCGCCCGGACCTGAAGTGGCACGACGGCCGCCCGGCGCGCGCCGAGGACGTCGTCTTCACCATCGAGCGGCAGAAGAACGAGGAGGTGGCGTCGACCCGCCAGGCCGACGTGGAGCCGGTGACCTCGGTCCGCGCCCTCGACAGTCTCCGCGTGGAGGTCAAGCTCTCGCGCGGGGGGCCGGCGACGCTCCACTCGCTCCTGGAGGTCGTGCCCGTCCCGAAGCACCTCCTCGACACCATCCCGCCGGGGCGGCTGCGCTTCGCGCGCTTCAACGAGGCGCCGGTGGGGAGCGGGCTCTTCCGCTTCGTGCGGTGGGACAAGAACCAGCAGGTGATCGTGGAGGCCAACCGCGAGGCGGCGGGCGGGCGCCCGGCGCTCGACCGGATCGTGGTCCGCAACGTCCCCGACGCCAACGCGCGCCTCACCGAGCTCCTCGCGGGGCAGGGCGACCTGGCGAAGGTGACGGCCGAGCAGCGGCCCCGCATCGAGACGGCGCAGAACGTCCGCCTCGACCACGCGGCGCGCGTCCGCCCGGCGTGGATCGCCTTCAACGTCGAGAAGCCGCCGGTCGACCAGGCCGACGTGCGGCGGGCCATCGCCATGGGGATCGACCGGAAGGCGCTGGCGGCGGCGCTCTTCGACGACTCCACGGCGGCCGCGCTCTCGCCGATCCCGCCGACGCTCCGCGAGCACTCGCCGAACGTCCAGCCGCTCCCCTACAACCCGGCGATGGCGCAGCAGACGCTGGAGCGGGCGGGGTGGCGCGACACCAACGGCGACGGGATCCGCGAGAAGGACGGGAAGCCGCTGATCGTCGAGGTCGAGTACTCGTCGAGCGACCCCGTGCGGGCCGACATGCTGGTGGCGATGCAGGCGGAGCTACGGAAGATCGGGGTCAACCTGGTGCCGAAGGCGTACGAGAGCGCCACCTGGGTGTCGCGGCTCCGGGCGCAGGAGTTCACCGCCTCGTTCTGGGGGTGGGGGTGGGGGCCGGGGGTGATGGCGCCCAACGCCAACATGCTCTGGCACTCGCGCTCCATCCCGCCGGGGGGGCCCAACTTCGCGGGGTACGACAACCCGCGCGTCGACGGGCTGATCGACTCGCTCCTGGTGTCGCGCGACACGACGCGGACGCGGAACTTCTGGCGGGGGCTGGAGCAGCAGGTCATCAACGACGCCGTGTACGTGCCGATCTTCTACGACCCGGAGTTCTACGGGGTGAACGCGCGCTTCCGGGGGGTGAAGCTCCGGGGGCCGGAGTGGTGGGAGGACGTCATCTACTGGTGGATCCCCGAGGACCAGCGGCTCCCTCGCGACCGGCAGGCGGAGAAGGGCGGGGGACAGGGCGGCTGACGGCGGTTCTCGCTTCTCCTCGTGCCTGGTGCCGGGCACTGGGCACCTGGAACTGCGAACTGCAACGGCGGATGCGGGCATGTCCCTCCGCTGCGCTCCGGGCCGGGCTGCGGGCCGCGTAGGAAACGATACTACCATTTCCAACGCGGCGAAGCCCCTGGCGGACTTTTGCGGCCGCCGGGGGCTTCCTCGTTGAATCGCCGTCTCCTTCGCATTCCCCCCCCGCCAGGGTCTTCGCCCTCCGGGCCCGCATCCCTCATGCAACGGCGCGAACGGCAGGCGCGAATCCCCCACCCCGGCGCGTGCCGGAGCGGGGGATTCGCTGCGTGGGCCCCGCATGGGCGGGGGCCGGGACGCCTCAGTAGACGCGGTAGTCGGTGATGAACGTGAAGAAGCCGTTGTTCGCGCCGAACATGCCGGCGCCGTGGCCGTCGATCCCGTAGATCAGCGACTGGTCGTTGAAGGAGTAGGTCCACGCTCCCAGGTCTTCCCTCTCGGCGGGAATCCGGATCCCGTACGTCTTGCCCTGGAATGTGATACTGAAGTTGATGAGGCTTCCGCCGTCGTCCTCGTAGAACTTCAGGTGGATGTAGTTGCCGTATTCCGCGTTCCAGCTGATCAGGTGCGGGAAGCCGGCGGGGTGCCACCCGCTCGAGTCGTCCTGACCGGCGCCGAAGCGAGACTTGGCCGTGAAGTAGGGCCGGAACGGGTCGCCCGGCAGGCCAGCGTGGCTGGTGACCTCCACGTACAGCTCCGGGTCGCCCTGGAACCAGCCGTCGAGGCTGCGGGGCTGCTTGTACTCCGTCATGACCTCGCGGAGCCCGTAGCCCTGGGTCGAGCGGTAGCGCGGGGTGGTGGAGGGGGGCACGTAGGTTCCGCCGCCGCCGCCGCCGCAGTCGGCGTACTGCTCGCCGCCGACCGACATCGTCGTGCTCTGGGTCCCGCCCTGGGTCTCGCTCTGCATCTCGCTCTGGAACTCGCAGTCCACTGGCAACATCTGGACGTACGTGCCGATGCTCTGGCCGCCCTTGTCGCGGAGGTTCTGGGTCCCGGACAGGTCCAGCGGCTCCGAGAAGTCCGTCTCCCGCTGCACGATGGCCAGGGTGGGCATCGCGGGTGCGACATCACCCCCCGGCACGGGGACGGAGGCGCCCGTCAGGGCATAGGCCGCCGTGGGGGCCCCGGAGGAGGTCAGGTGGCCGAGCACCTGGAGGTCGGCACCGCCCGTCCAGCTCTCGCGATGCGCGCGCACCGGGAAGTACATCTCCAGCGGCCGCACCCGCCCCACCAGCGCGAGCACCTCGTCGCGCGTCCGGCCTGTCTCCTTCGCCATCTTGGCCAGCAGAATCCCCCCGCTCTTGCCGTGCAGGTAGGTGCGGAAGTCGAGCTTGTGCTCCCAGTAGGGCGAGCCGCGCATGTCGTTCTTGATCCGCTCGCGGAGCCCCTGGTCCTGGAGGGCCAGGGCGACCGCACGTGCGATCTCGTCGAGCGTCGCCTGCTCCTGCGTGGCGGCGAGCTGGGACGTCGGGTTAGGAGCGGTGGCCGGCGACATCGGCGTGTGGTCGCCGTCGCTGCAGGCGGCCGAGACGCCCGCCGCAAGTAGAACGGCGTAAAGAGTGCGCTTTCCGGACATCGAGGTTGCCTCCTGGGATGGATCGGGAAGAGGGGTGGGTGCCCTTCCTGCTGCCGCGCGGCGCGTCCTCTGGTCCGAAGACGGCAGGACGAAACAGGAGGGACGATTACAATATACGACAATAATGGCATAAATTAAACCAGATGTTTACGACTCTTTGTGGCGGCTTCGGACATTCTGTCGCAGTCGAAGTCCGGGGCTGCGTCGGCCACTCTAACAATTCTATCCAGAACAGTTTGCTCGAACGAGGACCGCACGCCGGGGAAGAGGCCCGCATCGACGTCCCGCAGCCCCAGGCCGAGCGTGCGGCGCACCGTACGAGACAAAGTTCGCTCGCAGGTGGAAAGGCTGAGGGCCAGGCTTCCCCAGGTCTGCCCGGCCCGCTTTCGCGGGATGGCGCGAAGGAGCAGCACCCAGTCGAGGAACTGGTCCAGGGTGACCTCGCCCTCGCCCCACATTCGCGCCCACCCCCGGTACAGCGTGGACCGGTCGCACCGCACGCGCCCGGCGAGACCGGTGACGCTGATGATGGGATCGTGGCTCCGGCACGCGTGGCAGAGGGCCGCGCGAAGCTGGGGCGCGATCTCGCGCGCCGCCCTCAGCCGCGCCTCGACCTCGTGGAGGTACGCGGCGCTCTGGATCCGCTCGATCGTGGAGACGAGGCTCGTCTTCACCTCGTCGTAGTAGACCACGGCGCTGGCGTTCAGCTTCGCGAGCGCGCGCAGGTTCCCGCTCGTCCTCCCCGTCACCACCACGACCGGTGCATCGCCCTCCGGAAGCTCGCGCACGAACGATTCGGAGACGCTCCCCAGCTGGAGGGCGTCGCTCTGGAGCACCGCATACGCGCCGCGGCGATGGGCCTCCACCAGCTCCGAGCGCTTCCGGCACGGAAGAACGCTGAAGCCGGCCGCCAGGAGTACGCGGTGCGGATCGCCGTTGTCCGGCGAGTCCGAGAAGAGAGCCACGACAGGAGAGGTCATTGCCACAGGTGCCTTTGCGCTTTTAGGCAAAAAAAGAGCGTGATTGGTAAGTCTAACGGAATAAGGGAGTTGTGAAAAGGCCTTGATGGAGCGGCCCGAGGGGGCGGGGCCGCGGATGCGGTCCCGCACCGGGAGGGTACGTCCTCGCTCCCGGGGGCACCGGCCGCGTGGCGGCCGCCGGGCCCCCCGAACGCGGCGAGGCCCCTCCCCCGGGGATCGGGGGAGGGGCCTCGTAGTGTTTTCGCCCGCGCTTCGCGCTTCGCCCTCAGCGCGTGCGGAAGGAGAGTCCGACCGGCCAGCAGGAGTTCCGCTCCGAGAGGTCGCGCCAGGAGAAGACGACCGTCCAGGCGCCGTAGAGCTGGCTCTCCCACTCCATCTCGACCGTGATCCGCTGCCTGCGCTGGTCGCAGTGGACGTCGACGATCTCGACCGTGCCCCGGTATCCCGCCCGGTCGAGGTCGACCTTGCCGCCCAGGTACTCGATCCCCTTCTCCTTCAGCCACTCCAGCTCGGGGAGGACGCGCACCGCCATCTCGTACGACGGCGCGTGGGGCATCCAGTCGCCGTCGCCGTCCGGGATGCGGAGGGTGTAGGCGGCGCCGTCGGGGTCCACCTCCCAGTCGGGGCCGTACCACGTCCCCGGCGGCTGCTGGAAGTCGTCCATCGCCGGGGGGCGGATCTCCGGCACTTACGCCCCTCCGCTCCGCCCCCGCGCCCCCGCCGAGGTGTCGGCGGACTCGGCCTGGCGCCGGGCGGCGTCGCGCGCGGCGGCCGAGCGCGGCGAGTCGAGCTGCGGGAGGGGCGGGGTGGGGAGGCCGTGCTTCCGGTTCAGGTAGTAGTCGGCCAGCTTCGAGGCGATCGGGGCGGCGGCGCCCGAGCCCGACTCGCCGAACTCCACGATCACCGCCACCACGATCTCCGGCTGAGCGTCGCGCGGGCCCGCGAAGCCGGTGAACCATCCGTGGGGGCGCTTGGGGTCGGCGGTGTTCTGCGACGTCCCCGTCTTCCCGTACAGCTTCCACCGCGCCAGCTCCACCGCGTGCGCCGTCCCCCCCTCCTCGATCACCCGCGCCATCCCCTCGCGCACCGCGGCCAGCGTCTGCGGCTGCAGGCGGAGGTCGGTCTCCACCGGCGCCTCCGCCTGCTGGAGGAGGTGCGGGGCGCGGGCGGTGCCGTTCCCGGCCAGCGCCGAGAAGAACTGCGCCATCCGCAGCGGCGTCTGCGCGTTGGGGCCCTGGCCGATGGCCAGGCTCATCACCTCGCTGGGGGTGGGCTTCCACCCGAAGCGGCGGACGTACCACTCCCGCCCCGAGGGGAAGGTCCCCGTCTTCTCGGTGGGGAGGTCGACCCCCGTCTTCCGCGAGAAGCCCAGCCGCGTCCCCTCGCGCGCCAGCGTCTCCAGCCCCAGCTTGATCCCCAGCTGGTAGAAGTAGACGTTGCACGAGTTGGCGATGGCCAGGATCAGGTCCTGCGGCCCGTGCCCCTCGCGCTTCCAGCACCGCGAGTAGCGCCCGGCGTAGCTCATGCCGCCCGAGCAGGCGATCGGCATCCGCTCGGTGGGGGTGATGACGCCCCGCTCCAGCCCCACGATGGCCGTGGCCAGCTTCCAGGTGGAGCCCGGCGGGTAGACGCCGTGGGTGGCGCGGTTCAGGAGCGGGCGGCCGGGGTCGGTGTTCAGCGCCCCCCACACCCGCCGGGGGATGCTCCCCACCAGGAGGTTGGGGTCGTAGGTCGGCGCCGAGTACATCGCCAGCACCTCGCCCGTCCCCGGGACCATCGCCACCACCGCGCCGTTCTTGTCCTTCGGCCAGATCTCGTGCGCGTAGCGCTGGAGGTCGAGGTCGATGCTCAGGCGGAGGTCCTCGCCGGGCGCCGGGGGGTCCGAGAGGGGGCCCTCGATCCGGCGGACCAGCTTCCCGCGGGCGTCCACCTCCACGTAGCGCGCCCCCAGCTTCCCGCCGACCTGCCGCTCGAACTGCCGCTCGACCCCCGCCTTCCCGATCAGCTGGCCGCTCCGGTACCCCTTCCACTCGGGCGACGCCAGCTCGCGGTCGCTGATCTCGGCCACGTAGCCGACGATGTGGGCCACCGCCTCTCCCGCCGGGTAGCGCCGGATCGGGTGCGCCTCCAGGAGGATGCCGGGGAGGCGGCCGCGCCGCTCCTCGATCCACGAGACCTGCTCGAAGGAGAGGTTCTGCACCACCGGCACCGGCTGGTCGCGGTGCGCCGCCGACCAGTCGACGACCTCCTGCACCCGCGTCTCGTCGAGCCCCAGCCCCGCGGCCAGCGCCTCCACCCGCGCCCGCACCGACTCGGGCGGGCCCGGCTCGAGCGAGAGCGAGTGGCCGATCACCGTCTCGGCGATCACCTTCCCGTTGCGGTCGAGGAGGGTGCCGCGGGGGGCCGGGAGGGGGAGGACGCGGAAGCGGTTGTCGACCGCGCGGAGGGAGAAGTCCTCGTTCTGGACGACCTGCGTGCGGAAGAAGGCCGCCCCCAGCGTCCCCAGGACCAGGCCCACGCCCAGCATGGCCTGCCACGCGCGCCTGCGGCGGGCGTGCGGGTGGAACGGGTTGTACGGCTGGAGCGAGCGCTCGATGAAGACGGCCATCGATTGGGCGGGGGAGCGGGAACAGAGGGAGGTTCCGGGCGTAAACCTATACACATGAAGGGCATCGCGCCAGATGGCGGCGCGACGCCCCCGCGGGGGCCCCTTCCGGGGGGCCGCGCGTCGCCTTGCGTTTCCGTGGCGCGGCGCTATCTTCCTGCGGCTCGCACACGACAACCGCCGTCGTTCCCCCCGCCGCCCCTGCGGCACGCAACTTGACGTAGCCGGTCCGCGAGCCTTTCAGCCGACATACCCCGGAGGCGATGCTCTCCGTCCCCACGGCACTCGCCGGCGGCGTCTCCGTATTTCCTGTACGCAATTTCTGGAAACCAACTGCATGAGTCTTTCCGCACAGCCGACCGCGGCGGAGCCGGACACCCCCGCGACCGCCCCGGACGCGCACGGCCTTCTCGAGGTCCTCCCCAGCGGCAGCGGCTTCCTCCGCAGCGCCGCCAACGGCTACCAGGCCGCCGACGGCGACGTCTTCGTGTCGCAGTCGCTCATCCGCCGCTTCGGCCTCCGCACGGGCGACCGGGTGGAGGGGACGATCGGCACCGCGCCGGGACGGGGGAAGAGCGCCCCGCTCGACCAGGTGGTCCTGGTCAACGGCCTCGACCCGGCGCACGCGCGCGGGCGGGCCGAGTTCGGCTCGCTCCCGGCCACCTACCCCGACGAGAAGCTCGTCCTGGAGTGCGAGATCCGGCACGTCCGCGGCCGGAAGGACCACACCAACCGGATCATCGACCTCATCGCCCCGCTGGGGAAGGGGCAGCGCGCCCTGATCGTGGCCCCCGCCAAGGCCGGGAAGACGACCGTCCTCCAGAACATCATGGAGGGGGTCGCCACCAACTACCCCGAGGCGGTCCTCCTGGTGCTCCTGGTCGACGAGCGCCCCGAGGAGGTCACCGAGATGGAGATGCTGGGGATCGGCGAGGTGGTGGCCTCCTCGTTCGACTGCCCGGCCGAGCGGCACGTGGCGGTGGCCGAGATGGTGCTGGAGCACGCCCGCCGCCAGGTGGAGAGCGGGCGCGACGTGGTGATCGTCCTCGACTCGCTCACCCGCCTGGCGCGCGCCTACAACACCACCGAGCGCGGCACGGGGCGGATGCTCTCCGGCGGGATCGACAGCGGCGCCCTGGAGAAGCCGAAGCGCTTCTTCGGCTCGGCGCGCAAGGTGCGCGGGGGCGAGGGGAGCCTCACCATCATCGCCACCGCGCTGGTCGACACCGGGAGCCGGGGCGACGAGGTGATCTTCGAGGAGTTCAAGGGGACGGGCAACTCCGAGGTGGTGCTCGACCGCGACCTGGCCGACCGGCGCATCTTCCCGGCGATCAACATCGAGAAGAGCGCCACCCGCCGCGAGGAGATCCTCTTCGCGCCGGGCGAGGTCGACAAGGTCTACCAGCTCCGCCGCGCGCTCCACTCGCTCTCGCCCGCCGACGCGCTGGAGCTCCTCACCAAGCAGATGAACGACACCAAGTCGAACGCCGAGCTCCTCTCGCGGCTCCGCTAGTCCGGCTCTTCGCGTCGTCGTGCGAAAAACGAGGGACGGCGCTCCGCGCGGAGGGCCGTCCCTTTCGCTTTTCCGGGTCCCGCCATGGCCTCTCACAGGGGACACGGGGGGAACTTCATCCGCCACGGAGATCCCCCCTGTGCCCTCTGTGCCCCCTGTGAGAGATCGCAGTTGCGGCTGCCGTTTCTTCAGAACGTGGCGGCGAGGAGGGTGGCGGCCTTGCGGACGACTTCCTCGCGGACGTCGCCCTTGCTGATCCAGCCGTAGCCGGCGGTCAGGAGGAGCGGCCAGGCGACGATGGCGCCGATGCCGAGGGCGAGGATCTGGTTGCGGAGGTCGCCGTCGTCGACGCGGACGGAGACGGTGCCGTCCTTCCGCTCCAGCTCGACCTGGAGGGTGTAGACGAGCCCGGTGAGCTGGCGCCCGAAGTCGCTCTTCTCCATCTGGAGGAGGACGCCGTTCGCGGTGCGCGTCCGGAGCTTCGCCGTGAAGCCGCGCTCACGCTGGAGGTAGTCGGCCAGCTCGCGGGCGACGTGGTCGAGGTCGGCCTCGCGGTCGGGGAAGGTGCGCGTCTCGACGCCCATCGGCGGTTCCTCTTCTGTTGTTGCGAGTGGATGGCGGACGGCCTTCGTCCGGCCTCGCGCTGGTTTACGTAACGTGCGGGCGCGGTGTTTCAGCCGCCACCCCCATGCCCCGTTCCCGCTCCGCAGGAAATCGCATGCCCGAAGGGGTCGCCCGGCGGGCCGCGGTGCCGCGCGCGCGCCCGCGGCCGTAAGCGCACGCGCCGGGCGGGGGCGCTTTCTGGTTGCGCGCCAACGCGTTATCTTGGACCGCCGTCCGCCTCTCGCGCGGACCCCGCCCAGCCGGTCTCCACGATCCCCGACCACACTCCCGGAGTGACTCCCGATGGCCAAGAAGCGGTCCCTCGCGCCGTTCGCGTTGCTGGTGGTGCTCCTCGCCGCCGCGTGGATGTACGCCACGCCGTACCTGGCGATGCGGAAGCTGCAGGCCGCCGCCGAGGCGGGCGACACGCGGGCGCTGAACGAGCTGGTCGACTTCCCCGCGCTGCGCGAGAGCGTGAAGCAGGAGCTGCGCAGCACCGTCTCGCGCCGGATCGCCGCGGACGAGGGGAACCCGCTGGCCGCGCTGGGCGGGCTGATCGCCGGGAAGCTGGCCAGCCCCTTCGTCGACGCGGCGGTGACGCCGCAGGGGATCGCCGCCCTCACCGAGGGCCGCCGCCCGGGCGAGGAGGGCGAGAAGGAGGGCGGGGAGCGCGGCGTCCGCGCCCCGGACGTGAAGGTGAAGCGCGGCTACGAGGGCGTCGACAAGTTCGTGGTCCACTTCCACGAGAAGGAGAGCGGCGACGAGCGGATCGCGCTGGTGCTGGAGCGCGACGGCCTCGCCGGCTGGAAGCTCACCGGCGTCCGCCTCCCCCGCCCGGAAGACGCGAAGTAGGCGCGCAACCACGCGACGAAGCCCCGGCGGGACCCTCCCGCCGGGGCTTTTCTATTGCAGTCGAAGTCGAAGTTGCCGTCGCCGTCCCGCCGTTGCATGAGGGATGCGGGCCCGAAGGGCGGAGACCCTGGCGGGGGGAATGCGAAGGGGATCGCGATCGGCGGAGATGCGGAGGACACACGGAATCCGCCAGGGGCTCCGCGCCGTTGGAAACGGTGGTATCGCTTCCTACGGCGCCCGCAGCCCGGCCCGGAGCGCAGCGGAGGGACATGCCCAGAGACGCAGTTCGCAGTTCCAGGTGCCCAGTGCCCAGGAACGCCCCGCGGAGACGCGACGACGCCATCGCCACCACACCCGTGGCCCGAGACACCGAAAAAGCATAGATTGCCGCCCATGGTCTCGCTCTTCGACATCCTGGGGCCGACGATGGTGGGCCCGTCCTCGTCGCACACCGCCGGCGCCTGCCGCCTGGGGCTGATGGCGCGCGCCATCGCCGGGGGCACCCCCGAGCGCGCCCGGATCACCCTGCACGGGTCCTTCGCCGCCACCGGGGAGGGCCACGGCACCCACCGCGCGCTGGTGGGCGGGCTGATCGGCCTCGAGCCCGACGACCTCCGCCTCCGCCACGCCTACGACGAAGCGGAAGCGGCCGGCCTCCACTGGGAGTTCGAGGAGGCCGACCTGGGCGACGACGCCCACCCGAACACGGCCATCCTCGAGGTCGAGCGCGGAACGGAAAAGGTGCAGCTCCGCGGCGCCTCGGTGGGCGGCGGGCGGATCGAGGTCACGGAGGTGGACGGCTTCCCGGTGTCGCTCGGCGGCGGCTACCACACCCTGGTCCTCCTGGCGCACGACGAGCCCGGCACCATCGCCGCCGTGGCGACCATCCTGGCGGGCCACCGGGTGAACCTGGCGACGATGCGCGTCGACCGGACGGGCCGCCACCAGGACGCGATGATGACGATCGAGGCCGACGAGCCGGTGGGCGAGGCGGCGCTGGGCGCCATCCGCTCGTTCCCCTGGCTGCGGTGGGCCCGGCTGATCCCGAAAATTGCATAGGGGACAGGGGATAGGGGACAGGGGACAGCCGGCCGGAACCGCGCGGTCCCGAAGGCTGTACCCTGTTCCCTGTACCCTGTCCCCTGGAAGTCCATGCACAGAAGCATCGAGTCGCTGATCCGCGAGGCCGAGGAGACCGGCCGCCCCCTTCCCCAGGTGGTGCTGGAGACGGAGGCCGCCGAGAGCGGCGTGGCGGCGGCGGAGATCCGCGCGCGGATCGGGCGCACCCTCCAGGTGATGCGCGGCGCCATCGACGAGGGGCTCAAGGGCGAGGTCCGCTCGGCGTCGGGGCTCACCGGGGGGCGGGCGCGGAAGCTGTGGGAGAACGGCCCGCGCCTCCTGGGGCCGCGGGTCACCGAGACGCTGGCGCGCGCCATCGCCACCCTGGAGGTCAACGCCGCCATGGGGTTGATCGTGGCGGCGCCCACGGCCGGGGCGGCGGGCGTCCTCCCGGCGGTGCTGGTGAGCATGGACGAGTTCCAGGCGCTCGGCGAGGAGCGGCTGGTCGACGCCATGCTGGTGGCCGGCGGGGTGGGCGGGGTGATCGCCCACCGGGCCTCGCTGGCGGGGGCCGAGGGCGGGTGCCAGGCCGAGACGGGGACGGCGGCCGCCATGTCGTCCGCCGCGGTGGCCTGGCTCCTGGGGGGCACGCACGAGCAGGTGTCGACCGCCGTGGCGCTGACGCTGCAGGGGATGCTGGGGCTGATCTGCGACCCGATCGGGGGGCTGGTGGAGATCCCCTGCATCTACCGCAACGCCTCGGCGGCGATGCAGGCCATCGCGGGGGCCGAGATGGCGATGGCGGGGCTCGACTTCCCCGTCTCGGCCGACGAGGTGATCGACGTGATGGGCGAGGTGGGGCGGCGGATGCCCTCGGCGTACCGCGAGACGGCGCTGGGCGGGCTGGCGGCGACCCCCTCGGCGCGGCGGCTGGTGCAGATCCGGCCGGCCGCGAAGCCCTCCGGCGCCCGCCGGTAAAGGCCGCCCCCGCCCCCGCTTCGGGGGGGGACAGACGGCGCGCGGGGTGAAACTTTCCCCCGGCCGCAAGCGTAGCGTTCCCGGAACGACCTGGTGTCCACGCTCCTGATTCTCGTGCTGGTGATCTGGTTCGTCCGCTGGTCCACCCTGGGGTGGGGCACGCGGGGGAGCCCCGAGCTCGCGGCCGCGCAGGCCGACGAGATCCGCCGGCTGCGCGAGGAGGTGGACCAGCTCAACGCCCAGATGCTGCGGTTGGGCGACGAGCAGGCGTTCATGATGCGCCTGCTGACCGAGGGCTCCGCCCCTCCGGCGGCGGGCCTGCCCCCCGGCGGCGACGCCGGGGCGGCCCCAGAGACCGAGAAAACGGAGATTCCGTGATGGTGACCCGCGAGGACGTGGAGAGCTTCCTGCTCCGCTCGGAGCTGCAGTACCAGGAGATCGAGGAGGGGATGTGGGTGGCCCGCAGCGGCGACGACGGCGCCGCGCTGGTGGTCCACTACTCGGCGCCCGTGCTGGTCTTCCGGCTCAAGGTGATGGACCTCCCCGAGGGCGGGGAGCGGTGCGAGGGGCTCTTCCGCAAGCTCCTGGAGCTGAACGCCAGCGACCTGGTGCACGCGGCGTACGGGCTCGACGAGAACGACGTGATCCTCACCGAGACGCTGGAGCTGGAGAACCTCGACTACAACGAGTTCCAGGCCACGGTCGACAGCTTCCAGATGGCGCTCGCCTCGCACCTCGAGACGCTCTCGCCCTTCCGCACCTGCTAACGCCCTCGGCATCCCGAGGCTCACCACATCCAGGAAAGACCAGGACGCCCATGGGACTGTGGCAGCGGTTTTCGACGATGTTCAGGTCGAACATCAACGACCTGATCGCCCGGGCCGAGAACCCGGAGAAGATGCTCAACCAGGTCATCGACGACATGCGGGGCCAGCTCGCCCGCGCGCGGCAGGAGGTCGCGGGGGCGATCGCCGACGCGGCGAAGCTGAAGAAGCAGGTCGACGACGAGCAGAAGCAGGCGGGCGACTGGGAGCAGCGCGCCATGCTGGCCGTCCGCCAGGGGCGCGACGACCTGGCCCGCCAGGCGCTGATGCGCCACCAGGAGCACGCGTCGCGCGCGGCGCAGCTCCACGAGACGTGGGTCCGCCACCAGGAGGACACCGAGCGCCTCCGTGAGGCCCTCCGCCAGCTCCAGGACAAGATCCAGGAGGCGCAGCGGAAGAAGAACCTCCTGGTCGCCAAGCAGAAGCGCGCCGAGGCCCAGAAGCGGATCCACGAGACGATGTCGGGGCTCTCCGACGCGTCGGCCTTCGAGGCCTTCGACCGGATGGCGGCGAAGATCGAGGACAACGAGCGCCTGGCGCTGGCGGCCGCCGCGGTGTCGGAGGAGCTGACCGGCGACCACCTGGAGCGCGAGTTCAAGGCGCTGGAGTCCGGCGGCGACGAGGACCTCGACTACCGCCTCCTGGAGATGAAGCAGAAGATGGGGCTCCTGGCCGCCCCCGCCTCCGAGGCGCCCAAGCAGCTCCCGACCTCGGCGGCCGCGGGCCAGCCGGCCGCGTCGTCCGCCCCCGCGGCGGGCTCCGCGCCGTCGGCCCCGCCGGCCCCCGC